>NZ_WSPG01000020.1:0-73365 GCF_022819185.1 Morganella sp. HSTU-ASny43 | reverse complement strand
GTGTTGTGTATAAGAGACAGGTTAATATGAATGCTCAGGTTTCTAGGGGTTTCTGTGATGTGTATATGTGAATTATTTATTTCTTCATATCCAGTGCAGTTAATTCTGCAATCCGCATAATCACGGAAACTGCCTGTTCCATGCCTTCCAGTGAGATAAACTCGTGTTTACTGTGGAAGTTATAACCACCGGTAAACAGATTCGGGCACGGCAGACCACGGTAAGAGAGTTGCGCACCGTCAGTACCACCACGAATAGGTTTGATATCCGGTTCAATATCGCAGTCAATCATTGCCTGTTTGGCCAGTTCAATCACATGCGGGTGTTTCACCACATGGTCGCGCATATTGTAATAGCTGTCATCAATCGTCAGCTCGATATAGCAGTCCGGATGCAGACCTTTACCGACTTTCTCGGCAATCGCAATCATATTGCTTTTGCGTTTTTCAAAATTGTTACGGTCAAAATCACGGATGATATAGTTCATTTCCGCGCGTTCAACCGTGCCTTTGATGCTTTGCAGATGATAGAAACCTTCATACCCTTCGGTATTTTCCGGCGTTTCTTCCGGCGGTAATTCGCTGTGGATGCGGGTTGCCAGTGACAGCGCGTTCACCATCACACCTTTGGCACTGCCCGGATGCACGTTATTGCCCTCAATACGGATGGCAACTGCCGCCGCATTGAAGTTTTCATATTCCAGCTCACCGACACCACCGCCATCAACGGTATAAGCCCACTGCGCACCGAATTTTTTCAGATCCACATACTGCGCGCCACGGCCGATTTCTTCATCCGGCGTGAAGGCAATGCGGATATCACCGTGCGGAATATCACTGTTTTTCAGACGTACCATGGCAGTGATGATTTCTGCGATACCGGCTTTGTCATCCGCACCCAGCAGGGTTTTACCGTCGGTCATAATCAGGGTTTTACCCAGCATGGTGTGCAGCACCGGGAACATTACCGGCGACAGCACTTCATCGCCGATGCCGAGTGCGATATCACCACCACGGTAATTTTCCAGAACCTGAGGATTCACATTACGCCCGGAGAAATCCGGTGAGGTATCAAGGTGAGAAATAAAACCGATAACCGGTACCGGCCAGTCAACATTCGCCGGTAACGTTGCCATCACGCAGCCGTTATCATCCAGCGAGACATCTGATAACCCCAGCGTTTTCAGCTCTTTTTCCAGAGCACGCGCCAGCCTTAACTGACCGTCGCTGCTTGGTGTCAGCTTGGCTGACGGCTTCGACTGCGTGTCAAAAGAGACATAACCGAAAAAGCGCTCTAATAACTTATCCATGTGTTCCCCCAATAACATTGATTTCTTATTATCGGGGAAACATAAATTGAGTTATTGCGTCAAATCAGATTTAGTGTTGTTAATCTGCGCCAGCAGCTGACGGACATACTCCGGCACCACCTGCCCGGCAGGACCGTAGTGACACTCCTCAAACTCACTCTGCACCTTACTCGGTTCCAGATTGAGTTCCACTGTATGTGCCCCGCACAGCCGTGCCTCATGGACAAACCCGGCCGCCGGATAGACATGCCCGGAGGTACCGATGGCGATAAAGATATCCGCATCATTCAGTGCCTGATAGATTTCATCCATGCCGAACGGCATTTCACCGAACCAGACAATATGCGGCCGCAGCGGTGACGGGAACTGACAACAGTGGCAGCGCTCATCCGCTGACAGGTCACCGGTGCACGACTGAACCTGTCCGGACATCGCACAGCGAATTTTCAGCAACTCGCCGTGCATATGAATAATCCGCTGACTACCTGCCCGCTCATGCAGGTTATCAATATTCTGGGTGACCAGCAGGAAGTTATCCCCCAGCACCTGTTCCAGCTCCGCCAGGGCGAGATGTGCCGGGTTCGGCTGCACGTCAGGAGACTGTAACTGGCGGCGGCGGTCATTGTAAAACTGCTGCACCAGACGCGGATTGCGGGCATAGCCTTCCGGCGTCGCCACATCTTCGATGTTGTGCTCTTCCCACAGCCCGTCTTCCGAACGAAATGTCCGGATCCCGGACTCGGCGGAGATACCCGCGCCGGTCAGCACAACAATTTTAGGTTTAAACTGATCCATTTTTCCGGCCATCCATTTATCGCGATAAAAAAAGCGTAAGTGAAAACGCTGGCGCAGGATCCGCCGCTGTTTGCGTAACTTTCTTAATCGGTGCGTTCTGCGCATAATCCGGCCTTTGTTCATCACTGTCTCCGTTCAGGGTAATGCATCCGCACTTCGGATTCAAAAATCATTACAATTCCTGCGGGCTTTACTGCCCGCTCAGAATACGTGCCGGTTCAAGGCGGCAGGCGCGTCTCGCCGGATACCAGCTTGCCAGCAGGCTCAGCACAATGGTGGTTAAGACCACATACAGCAGATCGGTCAGCCGCAGCTCCGACGGCAGAAAATCAATAAAATAGACATCGCCGGACAACAGTTTGTGCCCGATAAGAAATTCAATACCGCGGATAAGCGGTGTCAGATTCAGCGCCGCCAGTGTGCCGAGAACCGCCCCGCTGATACAGCCGACCATGCCGGTCAGCAGTCCGTACCAGAGGAAAATGGCGCGGATCAGGCTGTCTTTCGCACCAAGGGTGCGCAGAATGGCGATATCCCCGCTTTTGTCTTTCACGGCAATAATCAGGGTGGAAACGATATTGAAGCATGCCACACCAATCACCAGAATCATGGCAAGATACATAATACTGCGCACTAACTGAATGTCGCTGTACATGTAACCGTATTCGTTGATCCAGCTCTTATAGAAGACATGTTCACGGCTGGCTTCCGCCGCCCGCAGTACCACGTCATTGGCATTGAAAACATTATCCACACGGATTTCAATCCCGGTGACGCCCTCACCGTAATCCAGATACTGCTGTGCATCTTCCAGCGGCAGCAGCGCCAGCCTGTGATCCAGCATGCCGCTTAAGCGGAAAATCCCCGCGACCTGCAAACGGATGCGTTTCGGCTGTAACAGGCGCTCCGTGCTGTCGTGATTCGGGATCATGATGGTGAGCCAGTCACCCTGCGCAACACCGAGGGATTTTGCCGCGCCGTCACCAAGGATTATCTGATTTTTCCCGGCCTGAAAATCCGCCCATGCATTATCCGCCACAAATTCCGGCAATCCGCTCACCAATTTCTGAGTGACCGGATCCACACCCATTAGTTGCATGGCCTGTAATTTACTGCCTTTTTCTGCCAGCCCGGTAAATTCAATATACGGGCTGGCGGCCACCACACCCGGAGTATTTTTGATCCGCAGCAGGCTCTGCGCCCAGGTATCAAACGGCTGCTCAACAGTGGAAATCTGCCCCTGCGGCACCACGGAAAGCACCCGGTTCTCCAGCTCACGCTCGAAGCCGTTCATGGCACTCAGCCCGATAATCAGTACCGCCACCCCGAGCGTGATCCCCAGGGTGGAAATAACGGAAATCAGCGAGACCATTCCCGCCCGTTTCCGCCCTTTGCTGAAACGCAGCGCAGTCAGTAATGACAGCGGTAGTGCATTCATAGCGCCGTCTCCGGCTGTGCATTCAGAATACCGTCGCGCATTTCCATCTGCCGCCCCATTTTCGCCGCCAGGGCGAGGTCATGGGTAACCACCAGGAAGGCTGTGCCGAGGGTTTTATTCAGTTCGGATAACAAATCAAAAATGCTCTGCGCATTGCGCTGATCCAGGTTACCGGTCGGTTCATCCGCCAGAACCAGTGACGGTTTATTCACCAGCGCACGGGCAATCGCCACCCGCTGACGCTCCCCGCCGGAGAGCTCAGACGGACGATGATGGGCACGCGCTGCCACACCAACCCGCTCCAGCATCTCCCCCGCCTGTGCCAGCGCTTTATCCCGCGCCATACCGCCGATCAGCAGCGGCATCGCCACGTTTTCCGCCGCCGTGAAGTCCGGCAGAAGATGGTGGAACTGATAGATAAAGCCCATTTCCTGATTACGCAGCGCCGACAGAGCGTTCTGGCTCATGGCGGAAAGTGCCGTGCCGTTAAAAATCACCTCACCGGAGGTCGGGGAATCCAGCCCGCCGAGCAGATGCAGCAGCGTACTTTTCCCTGAACCGGAACTGCCGACAATCGCCAGCATATCCCCGCGCCGGAGTTCAAAATTAACCTGTTTCAGGACATCAGTTTCCACTGTGCCCTCATGATAAGATTTGCATAACTGACGACATGCCAGTAATAACTCACTCATAACGTAAAGCCTCCGCGGGTTGTACCGCTGCCGCCCGCCACGCAGGCCAGAGTGTGGATAATAAAGAGATAAGCATGGCAGCCGCGCCGATAGTGATGACGCGCAGCGGCTCAATGACCGTCGGCAGCGCGATTCCTTTCGGGATCAGCCCCAGCAGCGGCATCAGAATATTCAGTTGTGACGATAGCAGTGTGCCCAGCAGAACGCCGATCACCGAGCCGAGGATCCCTGCCCCCGCGCCCTGAATCATAAAGATCAGCATAATTTTGCCGCGTGTCATTCCCAGGGTTTTCAGGATGGCCACTTCGGTCTGTTTTTCCATCACCAGCAAGGCCAGTGAGGTAATGATATTAAACGCGGCCACGGCGATAATCAGGCTGAGCAGCAGCCCCATCATATTTTTCTCCATGCGCACAGCCTGGAAAAACTCACCTTTCTGCACGCGCCAGTCTGTCCAGACCAGCCCTTCCGGTAATGTCTGCTGACTGAGGCTGTCCACCTGTAACGGCTGTGACAGATAGAGACGCCAGCCGGTGATATTACCCGCCGGATAGCGCATCAGACGTGCCGCATCCTCCTGATTCATCAGCACCTGGGTGTTATCGGATTCACTGCCGGAGGAAAAAAAGCCCGCCACGGTGAACAGGCGCTGGCTCGGGATGCGTCCCATCGGCGTCAGCTGCGACACATTCGGCACCAGGATACGGACACTATCCCCGCGTTTAAGCCCCATGCGTTTCGCCACGCCTTCGCCGACCACCACATGATACTGACCTGCCGCCAGGTCGGATGGCCGGGTATTCACCAGATAATTCATCAGCGGTTCATCCCCCAGCGGATCAATTCCGGTCACGGAGGCGATCCCCACATTGCCGGTGCTCTGCAATACCACATCACCGGTGACAATCGGGGCGGTTTTTACCACATCACGCAGCCCGGCTAATTGTGAGACCGGATGTGTCTGCGGATCCAGCACACCGTTTCCGGTGGTGATTACCGCCTGCGGCATAAAATCGAGGATACTCTGCTGCAATGAGCGTTCAAAACCGTTCATCACGGATGTCACGGTGATAAGTGCTGTCACCCCCAGCGTGATGCCGATGGCGGAAAGCAGCGAGACAAAACGGGCAAAGCGATCCGTGCCGCGTCCCCGCATGTAACGCAGACCGATTAAAAATGAGACAGACTGAAACATGAAATCTGAACGCCCCTGTTGCCAAAGCGAAGTGTTCAGGGATAATAAAGGCTCCGGTTGATGAATGGAACCACTCCCGCCCGTTTGCGGCAGTTTTTTTTCATTGACGGTCAGCGTGTTGCCGGTATCAGACCACCTCCGGACCGGCAGCGCGGCGGCCTTTTATTGCCCGGACAAGCCACTCCGGTATGGCAGAACCTTGTTACCTGACAGAAACACGCAGCCCGATGGAAAACCGAATGTCGCTGAAAACACGCTATGAACTCCCGGCCCGTGCCGCAGACACCCGCCAGCTCGGTGAAATGACCGGTGCAGCCTGTGCGGTGGAAACCGCGTCGATAATTGAACAACACGACGGCCCCGTCATCCTGGTGACCCGCGATATGCAGAATGCCCTGCGGCTGCGGGATGAGATCCGCCAGTTTACCGCGCTCCCGGCAGAAACCCTTGCCGACTGGGAAACTCTGCCGTATGACAGCTTTTCGCCGCACCAGGAGATTATCTCCAACCGGTTATCCACATTATACCGTCTGCCGACCCTCGAAAAAGGCGCACTGATTCTGCCGGTCAATACACTGATGCAGAAAGTGTGTCCGCCTGAATTTCTCACCAGTCATGCGCTGGTGATGGCCAAAGGGGAAAAGCTGTCGCGGGATAAGCTGCGTGAAGAGCTGGTTCAGGGCGGCTACCGTAGTGTCGAACAAGTACTGGAGCACGGCGAGTTTGCCATTCGCGGCGCATTGCTGGATCTGTTTCCGATGGGCAGCGAACTGCCGTTCCGGATTGATTTCTTTGATGATGAAATCGACAGCCTGCGCACCTTTGATGTCGACACCCAGCGCACCCTCGATGAAGTGAATGCGATCAATCTTCTGCCTGCTCACGAATTCCCGACGGATAAAGATGCTATCGAGCTGTTCCGCAGTCAGTGGCGGGAAACCTTTGAGGTGCGCCGCGACCCGGAGCATGTTTATCAGCAGGTCAGCAAAGGTACCCTGCCCGCCGGTATCGAGTACTGGCAGCCGCTGTTTTTCACCGCACCGCTGGTACCGCTGTTTGACTATCTGCCGGATAACACCCTGCTGGTGACCCGGGATTTACAGGAATCCGCCGACCGCTTCCGCCGTGATGTGCAACAGCGTTTTGAGAGCCGGGGTGTGGATCCGATGCGCCCGTTACTGCCGCCGTCACAGCTGTGGCTGACACCGGAAGAACTCAATCAGCAGATGAAAACGCTGCCGCGTGTGCAGCTCAATAATGACAAACTGCCACGCAAAGCCGCCAATACCAACCTCGGCTATACCGCTCTGCCGGATCTGAAAGTCAATCCGCAGCTGAAATCCCCGCTTGACCCGCTGCGCCGCTTCCTGGAAAGCACAGAGGCTGCCGTGATTTTCTCGGTGGAAAGTGAGGGACGGCGCGAAAGCGTACAGGAACTGCTGGCGCGCATCAAAATCAAACCGGCGGAAATCCGCAGTCTGACGGATGCTACCGTGCCGGGTATTTATGTCATGATCGGTGCCGCTGAGCACGGCTTTGTTGATAACGACCGTCAGCGCGTCCTGATCTGCGAAAGCGATATGCTGGGTGAGCGAGTGGTGCGCCGCCGCCAGGACACCCGCCGCACAATTAACACCGACACCCTGATCCGCAACCTCGCGGAACTGCGCCCCGGTCAGCCGGTAGTGCATCTGGAGCACGGGGTCGGCCGCTATCAGGGATTAACCACCCTGGAGGCCGGGGGGATCAAGGCAGAATACCTGATCCTCACCTACGCCGGGGAAGACAAACTGTATGTCCCGGTGTCATCGCTGCATCTGATCAGCCGCTATGCCGGAGGGGCAGATGAAAGCGCCCCGCTGCATAAACTCGGCGGTGAAGCCTGGAGCAAAGCACGTCAGAAAGCAGCGGAAAAAGTCCGCGATGTGGCGGCACAGTTACTGGATATTTATGCACAGCGGGCCGTCAAACCCGGCTTTGCCTTTAAACATGATCGCGAACAGTACCGCGAGTTTTGCCAGTCTTTCCCGTTTGAAACCACTCCGGATCAGGAGCAGGCTATTAATGCCGTGCTGAGCGATATGTGTCAGCCGGTGGCGATGGACCGGCTGGTGTGCGGTGATGTCGGTTTCGGTAAAACCGAGGTCGCAATGCGGGCGGCCTTCCTCGCCGTCCATAACCACAAGCAGGTTGCTGTGCTGGTGCCGACCACTCTGCTCGCGCAGCAGCATTATGATAACTTCCGTGACCGTTTCGCCAACTGGCCGGTGCGGATTGAAGTTCTGTCCCGTTTCCGCAGCGCCAAAGAGCAGCAGCAGGTGCTGGATGATACCAGAGAAGGAAAAGTGGATATCATTATCGGCACACATAAGCTGTTGCAGAGCGATGTGCACTGGCATGATCTCGGCCTGCTGGTGGTGGACGAAGAGCACCGCTTTGGTGTCCGCCATAAAGAGCGCATCAAGGCAATGCGCGCCAATGTGGATATCCTGACCCTCACCGCCACCCCGATTCCGCGTACCCTGAATATGGCGATGAGCGGCATGCGGGACCTTTCTATTATCGCCACCCCGCCGGCAAGACGGCTGGCGGTGAAAACCTTTGTCCGTCAGTATGATGAGCTGGTGGTGCGGGAGGCGATTCTGCGTGAGGTACTGCGCGGCGGCCAGGTCTATTATCTCTACAATGATGTGGAGAATATTGAAAAAGCCCGCAACCGTATTGCGGAACTGGTACCGGAAGCCCGTGTGGCAGTCGGCCACGGACAGATGCGTGAGCGCGAGCTGGAACGGGTCATGACCGATTTCCACCATCAGCGTTTTAATGTGCTGGTATGCACCACGATTATTGAAACCGGTATCGATATTCCCAGCGCCAATACCATTATCATCGAACGGGCCGATCATTTCGGGCTGGCACAGCTGCATCAGCTGCGCGGCCGTGTCGGGCGTTCACACCATCAGGCCTATGCTTATCTGCTGACGCCACACCCGAAAGCCATGACCACCGATGCCCATAAACGCCTGGAAGCAATTGCTTCTCTGGAAGATTTAGGAGCCGGATTTGCTCTCGCCACTCATGACCTGGAAATCCGTGGTGCGGGTGAGCTGCTGGGCGAGGATCAGAGCGGCCAGATGGCCAGCGTTGGTTTCACACTCTATATGGAAATGCTGGAAAGTGCGGTTGATTCCCTGAAAAGCGGCAAAGAGCCGTCACTGGAAGATCTCACGCAGAGCCAGACCGAAGTGGAGCTGCGTATGCCGGCCCTGCTGCCGGAAGATTACCTGCCGGATGTAAACATGCGCCTCTCCTTCTACAAACGGATTGCCAGCGCGCGCAGCGATACCGAACTGACCGAGCTGAAAATTGAGCTGATTGACCGCTTCGGTCTGCTGCCGGATGCCGGTCGTCACCTGCTGGCGGCAGCGGGTCTGCGCCTGCAGGCACAGGACCTGGGGATCCGCCGGATTGAGGCGCAGGAGAAAGGCGGTTTTGTTGAGTTCAGTGAGAAAAACCATGTCGACCCGGCGTATCTTATCGGGCTTTTGCAAAATAACCCGAAACAGTACCGGCTGGACGGCCCGTCAAAACTGAAATTTATCTGTGACCTGACCGACCGCACCAAACGCATTGAGTTTATCGCGGATTTACTGACTGCATTTGCCGCTCATCCGGTATAACGTACAACATCCTCTCTGTCAGGTGCCGGTTTCGGCCGGCACCTTAAAAATGAATAAAAATCCATTTATTGTGAATATTAATTTGCAAGGTGATTATTAGTTCGGTTAGTATTTACCAAAATATAATGACAACAACAGGGTAAATACTATGGATCGTCGTTCGTTTCTGAAATCAACAGGGATCGCGCTCGGCGGATTAACCGCCGCCTCTCTGGTCACCACCGGTCAGGCCGCCACCGGTACTGTCTCACCCGCTGCCAAAGCAGCGCCGCTCAGCGCGGAAAATCCGCTGCTGCTGAACTTCAATGAAAACTCACTGGGGATGTCTCCGAAAGCCCGTCAGGCGATTATTGACGCCCTTCCCGGCGCATTCCGCTATCCGGATGCTGCCCGCGAAGCGCTGATTGAGCAGATTGCCGCGCATTTCTCACTGACACCGGAACACATCAGCCTCGGAAATGGTTCCTCAGAAACCATTCAGGCGGCTGTGCAGATGCTGGTGGCGGATGCACAGAAAAAACAGCAGCCGGTGCAACTGATTGTGCCGGATCCGACATTCAATTATGCCGAACTGTATGCTGAGCCGCTGGGCGTCAATATTGTCAAAGTGCCGCTGAAAGCCGATCTCTCTTTCGACCTCACAGCCATGCAGGCGATCGCCGATAACTTTGCCGGTCATTCCGTTATCTATATCTGTAACCCGAATAACCCGACCGCTATGATCACCCCGGCATCACAACTCGCACAGTGGGTAAACCAGGCACCGCCGCAGCAGAATTTTATTATTGATGAGGCATATGCGGAATTTGTGTCTGATCCGCAATTTAAAAGTGCGGTTGAATGGGTGGCTGCCGGAAAATCCAATATTATCGTGACACGCACTTTCTCGAAAATATTTGCCCTGGCCGGGCTTCGTGTCGGTTACGGTATTTCCGTACCGGCAGTAACGGAACAGGTAAATATTTTCAATTCTATCGATAATACTAATATAGCAGGTGCAGTTTCCGCACTGGCATCCCTGAATGATAAACCGTTTATTGATTACAGCCGCCATTCAACGGATGTTTCACGGGAAATTGTGGTTGCCGCACTGAAGGAATTAAATCTGCCTTATGCGCCCTCACAGGCTAATTTCATCTTCCATAAGGTGACCGGAGATGTAAAAACCTATCAGCAGCGGATGAAAGAAAACCATATAATGGTCGGCCGTGAATTTCCGCCGGTAACCGGCTGGAGCCGCCTGACATTAGGCACGCCGGAAGAGATGCAGCAATTTGTGGCGGTATTAAAGCAGTTTCGTCAGAAGGGCTGGGTTTAATTTCCGGTTACATTAAATAAAAAACGTGGTGAATACCGGTTTATGACATAAACCGGTATTCTTATTTTTTGTCTGTAACACACTTTATTTTACTGTATTCAGCCCGGGTAAAATGATCAGCCGCCCGGTATTATCCACCGGCATGACATCACCCGGATTATAATTGATTCTGACCTTACCGACGGTGTCATTGATTCTATACACCACATCATAGCCGACAATCCGGTGCTCATAGGTGTATGCCGTCGTACAGGAGCGGTATGTCGGGCCACCGTACACCTTCGGTGCATGCAGCAGGGTTTCATACAGCAGGTACGGGGTGCAGACCTGCTCAGTCGGGTGGACGATATCCAGGAGTTCACGCTTGTACGGACCCGGCATGGTTGTCAGGTCACAGTATTCATGGCGTACAGGCACCGTTGCCATGATAGGTTCGGATGAGAGAACCTCAGCAACAGCGGGATGTTTATTCTTTGTCACAGCAAAAGAAATGATTACCGCAAAAATAACAAACAGAAGCACAAGCCCTGTGAATGTTATTCGTGATAATGGTTTTCGTTCATTTTTATTCATTGTCAAATTATATAAATATCCAGCGGTAATAATTGGGATTATTCCTATCAAACCCGGTTTTATTTTTAACGATTAATCTTACCGGACTATATTCCCACAGCACCGCTAAATAAAAGTTAAATAATAATGATGAAACAATAATTCTGTCCCTGTAATTTATTAATTCAACCTGACTGTGTGTGTACTGACAACGATCAACAATAATTAATAAAGAGCAGTATCTGCCTTATTTTGTTCATTACCACCGGAATTATCTGTTAGTGATGATACTGAACTCCTGTTAAATAATGCATTTTCCGGCTTTATATCAAATCTGTACAATGTATATTTCCCTGTTCTGAGCAGGGTTTATTATTATAAAAAATGACGCCCGGAAGCGTCATTTTTGGGGAAGATCAATTAATGTAATTTCAGCCGCGGACGGATAATCCGGTTTATACCGCCAACCAGCATCATCAGCCCGGTTTTAATATAACCGTGCAGCGCAATCTGATGCATACGATACAGAGAAATATACATCACACGGGCAATACGCCCTTCAATCATCATATTCCCGCGCATCAGGTTACCCATCAGGCTCCCGACCGTACTGAACCGGGAGAGGGAAACCAGTGAGCCGTGATCTTTAAACACATAATCCTTCAGCGGCTTATCATTGAGTACCGCAAGGATGTTGTGATAGCAGCGGGTCGCCATCTGATGTGCTGACTGCGCGCGCGGCGGAACAAATCCGCCCTCTTTTTTCGGGCAGGATGAGCAGTCACCGATAGCGAAAATTGCGTCATCACGGGTGGTCTGGAGTGTTGGTTTGACCACCAGCTGATTAATACGGTTGGTTTCCAGCCCGCCAATCTCTTTCAGGAAATCAGGCGCTTTGATACCTGCCGCCCAGACCATCAGGCTCGCCGTGATATGCTCGCCGTCTTTGGTGTTCAGGCCGGATTCATCGGCGCTGGTGACCATGGTCTGCGTCATCACACGCACACCCAGTTTGGTGAGCTCCTGGTGAGCGGCACCGGCAATTTTCGGCGGCAGAGCAGGCAGAATACGCTCACCCGCCTCCACCAGCGTCACATTCAGTGCATCGGTATTCAGGCCTTTAAAACCGTAGCTGTGAAGCTGCTCAACGGCATTATACAGTTCTGCTGACAGTTCCACTCCGGTCGCCCCGCCGCCGACAATCGCGATATTCACTTTGTCGCCTTCGCCGTGGCTGGCGGAGTATTTCAGGAACAGGTTCAGCATCTCATTATGGAAGCGGTTTGCCTGTGACGGGCTGTCGAGGAAGATGCAGTTTTCTTTGATCCCCGGTGTACCGAAATCGTTGGAGGTACTGCCCAGCGCCATCACCAGAATGTCATAATCCAGCTCACGCTCCGGTACCAGCAGGTCACCGTTGTTATCACGGATTTCTGCCAGGGTGATATTTTTACTGTCGCGATCCAGTCCGGTCATTGAACCCAGCTGGAAATTGAAATAGTGATTGCGGGCATGCGCCAGGTAGCTCAGGGCATCCACGCCGTCATCCAGAGAACCGGTCGCCACTTCGTGTAACAGCGGTTTCCACAGGTGGCTGCTGTTGCGATCGACCAGAGTGATTTCCGCTTTTTTCTTCTTACCTAATTTGTGGCCGAGTTGCGTTGCCAGTTCCAGCCCGCCTGCGCCACCGCCGATAATCACAATCTTCGTATTCGGTGTAGTCATAACATCCTCTGAAAAATAATCTAACGTTATCTCAGGGCTCTTCAGGAAAAACAGTGAGATAACATCAGATAAAACTGAATCGTGTCACACCATGGTATACCACAACAGGTAATTTGGTCATACCATATTTGATCATAATCAAATTCTGGGTAATCCGGCGGAAAAATGCAAACATTATTTTAAATTTAACAAAACTATTTTACTTTTGGTTTACCTCTGATGCTTTCTTTAATCACCGGATTAACTTTTCACACCCGCAGATGAAAAAAGCCCGTTATCTTGCTGATTCAGCACCAGAAAGTTATTGATATAACGCAATGACCGGAAAGATACGTAAGAGAACGATCACAGAAAAGGCAGATTTGAGACAGGAATCGCTTCAGTTGCGGGGGAAAAAAATACCGCGCCTTCAGCAGGCGCGGCCGTTTTACAGAGAGGCGGTGTTATCAGGCTTTTTTAAACGCGGTTTTAAACCCTTTGATTTCCTGCAGATGACGGGACAGATCCTTAAACTTGTGGGTCTGTTCTTCATCCCAGATAACCTGATAGTACGGTGACAGCGTGTCATGCGCACGCTGGTTATCCAGCGCCTCATCATTGCGGGACAACAGCACCAGGCAGTTCTGCCGGTTCAGCTCGCGGAAATCCGAGATACACTTGGTCATGATATCCAGATACTCTTCCGGGCGGTCGATTTTGCCTTCCATATTTTCATACGGGAACAGGTTAGGGTTCACCATCACCTGGCGGATCCCGCACAGATATCCGACACGCTCAGCCCAGAAGCCCCCCAGACCCACGCCCAGCACAATGGCCGGTCCTTCGCTCTGTTTTACCGCTTTATCCACTTCGGTCAGCAGATATTTCATGTCATAACGCGGATGAAGCGTGCTGTAACTGATAAAACGGACATCCGGATCCGCAAATTTCAGCTGCATCACTTTTTCATGATTGCCCGGGCTGGTTGAATCAAATCCATGAAGATAAATAATCATGCTCGCTCCTGCCATTGTTCGTGTAATACGGATAGGGTTTTGTTCGCCTGCTGCCAGCGCTCACTGCGCTGCAGTTCGGTCAGATCATAACCTTTACCCCGATGATACAACTTATCAATACGTTGTGCCGTGATAACAGGCAAATTATCAAGGATAGTCACAGCACCTCTGCGGTTATTACAGACCAGGATCATATCGCAGCCCGCATCCAGTGATGCCTGACCACGCTCTGCATAGCCGCCCATCACCGCCGCCCCTTCCATTGACAGGTCATCCGAGAAAATCACCCCGTCAAACCCGAGTTGCTGACGCAGCACCGATTTCAGCCAGTAAGATGAACCGCTCGCCGGACGATCATCAATCTGTGTGTAGATCACATGTGCGGGCATCACAGCATCAAGCAGGCCGCGCTGGATAAATTCGCGGAAAATCGCCATGTCTTTACCACGGATCACCGCCGGGTCGCGCTCATCACGCGGCGTTTCCTTGTGAGAATCCGCACTGACTGCGCCGTGCCCCGGGAAGTGTTTACCGGTGCTCGACATCCCGGCACTGCGCATACCGCGCACAAAGCGTTCCGCCATCTGCGCCGCAATGTCGCCGTCCTCATGGAACGCGCGTGAGCCGATAGCCGCGCTGCCGTGCCCCAGATCCAGCACCGGCGCGAAACTGATATCAATATCCATAGCGATCATTTCCGCCGCCATCAGCCAGCCCGCCTCTTCCGCCAGCGCAGAGCCGGTGAGCAGGTCATTAAACTGTGCAAAAGACTGTGCCGCCGGCAGGCGGGTAAAGCCATCTTTAAACCGCTGGACGCGGCCGCCCTCCTGGTCAACCGCAATCACAACCCGGTTGTCGCGGGTGGCTTCACGGATCTGCCGCGTCAGTTCCCGCAGCTGTGCCGTGTCATGGAAATTACGGGTAAAGAGAATCACTCCCCCGACTGAAGGGTGGCGCAGGATCTCGCGCTCTTCGCTGTCCAGCTCATACCCTTCGACATCTAACATTACAGGACCCATGGTGAAACCTCGTTGTATTTACCTGAGCCCGGCGGCGGCTTTCAGCGCGGCCGGGTATTGCAGAAACTGCGGGTCGCCGGTTTGTCCCCAGCGGCTCTCGAACCACATAACCATCATATAATCTGCCCGTGCCTGCCAGCGGCAGGTCTGCGCCAGTACGCGCTGCGGACAGTGATAAGCAGAATAATAACGCAGAAAAGTGTGAATTAACGTCAGTGACCAGTGATTGGCACGAAAAAGTGTGGCGAGAGACAGACCGATATCGGTATCAGCAGCATATTCCCAGTCAATCAGATGCAGTTCCCCTGCCGCCGTCACAATGTTGCCGGGGTGGATATCCATATGTGCAGGCGCCAGTTTCAGCGGCTGAGGCTCTGCTTCGCGCATAAAGTGACGATGAATACGCAACAGCTGCGGGGTGCGGCGGCGTTTGTCGGTCAGGTGAAAGTGGCGGTCTGCCTGCGCTTTGAGCGGCAGACGATACCCGGTAAGCGGCTGATTATGCAGATTGCTGACCAGCGCCGCCAGCTGCGGAATAAAGTCCGGTTGCTGTATCCGTTCCGGCGGCAGTGTTTCACCCTCCACCCGGTACAAAAGCAGCCAGCCGTGGCTGAACCCGGCCACGCGCGGAGCAAGACCGCTGTCACGCAGCCGGTGCAGGATACGCGCCTCTTTCTGACGGCTGACACCGATATCCGCACTGTGCACGGTCTGTGCTCTGCCAATCAGAGATACACCTTTTTGTTCAATACTGACACTTTCCCGCGTCAGCCCGTTCAGCGGACGGATTGTCCAGCCGGCGGCAGGCAGTGCGGGAAAGTGTTCAGCGAGGCATAACAGTAACGCGCGGTTACTGCTCAAGCACCGCGCCCTTACCGGACCAGATGATTTCACCGCTGCTGACAGACATCAGTTGCATCTCCATCTGACGGGCATCACGGGTACCGGTCACCACGCTGTACAGCACATAGTCGGCATTCAGATAACGCGCCAGACCGATAGCTTTGCTGCGCAGGGTCAGTGTATCGTTATCACCCATACCCAGCACCGACATGGCACTGCTGACCGCACCGGCCGGGATCACATTCAGTACCCCGGTTTTTCCGATGGTATTCATCAGCGCACCGGTCGCAACGCTGGTCTGCAGGCTGCTGTTGGTTTTATTACCGACTTTATTCACCAGCAGCGTACGGCCCTGATTCACGCCGTCGCTGTGAACCATCTGATTAACCAGTGGTGTAATACTCTGTTCCCACTCGATTTTTTTCATTTTCGGCGGAACCGGCACCGTATCCGGCGGCGGCAGCGGCAGTGGCGGCGGCGTGGTATCCGGCGGCGGTGTTACGGTACCCACCGGTACCGGGGGTGTTACCGGTGCCGTTGAAGGACACCCGGCGAGCAGCCAGACTGACGCTATCACACATAAAAGACGTTTCATCACCGTTCTCCTGTCAGCCGGTTATTTCGCCAGCATCGGCCCCAGATGATGGCCGCCGACCAGATGCATATGAATATGGAACACTTCCTGTCCGCCGTGGCGGTTACAGTTCATGATCAGGCGGTAGCCGTCATCCGCAATACCTTCCTGCTGTGCGATTTTGGCCGCGACCGTGATCATATGACCCAGAACCTGTTCATCTTCCGGCGTAACATCATTCACAGTAGGAATAAGATGGTTGGGAATAATCAGAATATGTGTCGGTGCCTGCGGGGAAATATCCCGGAACGCCGTCACGCTGTCATCCTGATAGACGATATCAGACGGAATTTCACGACGAATAATTTTACTGAAAATAGTTTCTTCGGCCATAACCTGCTCCTGTAATTAATCAGCCTGACAGATGTGTGCGGATTTACCGGACAGACACCTGAAACAGACGGCAGAAATTGTCAGTGGTGATCTCAGCAAGCGCCTCAACGCTCACCCCTTTTAATACAGCCATATACTCCGCCACATCACGCACATACGCGGGCTGGTTCTCTTTACCGCGAAACGGTACCGGGGCCAGATACGGCGAATCGGTTTCCACCAGAATGCGATCCAGCGGGACAATGCGGGCGGCTTCGCGGATCTGCTCCGCATTGCGGAACGTCACGATGCCGGAAAAGGAGATATAAAAACCTTCATCCAGCAGCGCTGATGCCGTCTCTTTGTCTTCGGTAAAGCAGTGTAACACGCCGCCGCACTCCCCGGCCTGTTCTTCGCGGATAATCGCCAGGGTATCCTCACGGGCATCCCGGGTGTGCACAATCACCGGTTTATTCAGCTCACGTCCGATACGGATATGCTCGCGGAAAACCTCACGCTGAAGCGCGGCATTCTCTTTCTGATAGTAGTAATCCAGCCCGGTTTCGCCGAGGGCCACCACCCGTTTATCCGCCGCCAGTTCACGCAGCTGTGTGAAATCATACGGCTCATCCAGATTCAGCGGATGAATACCACAGGAAAAGGCCACATCCGGGCGCTCACCAATCAGCTCGCGCATTTTTGTGTAACCCGGCAGGGTTGTCGCCACCGCCAGTGCGTATTTCACATCTCGCTGCGCGGCCTTTTGCATAACATCATCCACACTTTCATGCTTTTTTTCATAATCAAGGCAATCGAGGTGGCAGTGGGAATCTACTAAAAACATAATTAACTCATTATTTTAAATTAGGTGATGCAGAAAACAGGGTTTCCTGGTGTAACAATTGTTCTGTCAGCAGCAGTTCCTGATTCACGCCGGTGATGGTCATCAGCCGGTGGCGGCAGGTCAGCCAGCTTTCCGCTGCATTCAGTAAGTGTGCACTGCTGTAATGCGCTGCCAGTTGTGCAATCAGAGCAGACTGGTCCTGATTCAGACAGGCAGGTGCCATATTCTGCTGATATTTTACCGCATCCATAAACAGGGTGGTCAGCCAGCTGATGCGCTTTTCCGCATCCTGATGATTCAGTTCAGATAACAGCGACAGAAAATCCCCGCTGCGCACGGATTCTGCCAGCTGGGTAAACAGATTCAGCCGGTTCTGCCAGTCAGCGGTGGTCAGCAGTGACAGTGCCGCCGCCGGGGCATTGTGGCAAAGATTCAGCGCAGTCTGCCGCGACACCGCATCAGACGGCGGATGCTCGCGCTGTAACCACTGTAAACCGGTCTCCGCTGACGGCGGTGCCAGATGATAAGCAAAACAGCGGCTGCGCAGTGTCGGCAGCAACTGCTCCGCCCGCAGGCTCTGTAACACAAACCAGGTATTCTCTGTCGGCTCTTCCAGGGTTTTCAGTAAGGCGTTGGCGGCTGCTTCGGTCAGCAGTTCCGCCTGCGGAATATGCACCAGTTTGGCACCACTCTGCTGGGCGTGCTCATACAGTTTTTCTGTCACGGCTCTCACAGCATCAATCCCGGTGGCAGATTTACCCTTTTCCGGCTGCAGCAGATAAAAATCCGGATGGGTGCCTGCCAGCATCAGTTTACAGCTGTGGCACTCCCCGCAGCTTTTGATGCCCTGCGGCTGCTGACACATCCGCAGCCGTGTCAGGGCATAGGCCAGCTCATCAGTGCCGGTGCCGGGCATACCGTACAGCAGCAGAGCATGATGCCCCTGACCGGACATCCACGCGGTTGCCAGCTGGCGGTAAACCGGATTAAGCCACGGATACCAGTTCATTACGCCTCTTCCTGCTGTGCCAGCCAGTTCAGTACGGCAGTGCGGATTGATTGATGGACGTTATCTATTGATTGCGAAGCATCAACGGTTACAATGCGCGGATCGGATTCAGCCAGCTCCAGATAAAGGGCCCGGGTGCGGCGGAAGAAATCCAGTGATTCCTGTTCGATTCTGTCCAGCTCGCCCCGGCTGCGGGCGCGGGCCAGGCCGGTTTCCGGCGGCAGATCGAGATACAGGGTGAAATCAGGATAAAAATCCCCCAGTACGGTATCACGCAGTGACTCCATCAGTTTGCGATCGATACCGCGTCCGCCGCCCTGATAGGCCTGAGAGGAGAGATCATGACGGTCGCCGATCACCCATTGTCCGCGCGCCAGTGCCGGTTTGATAACATTATCCACCAGCTGAATACGCGCGGCATATAACATCAGTACTTCCGCTTTATCAGTAACCGTTTCGCCGTCGATTCCGTCTTTAATCAGGGTGCGCAGCTTTTCTGCCAGCGGTGTGCCGCCCGGCTCACGGGTATAGACCAGGTCAGTGATGCCGTTTTCACGCAACGTATCAACAATCACCTGACGTGCCGTGGTTTTTCCGGCACCTTCAAGCCCTTCAATTACAATAAATTTGCCTGTCATTGTTTTTTTAATCCGTTACGGTAATCCGCAACCGCCCGGTTGTGATCCCGCAGATTCGTGGTAAATACATGTCCGCCTTTGCCGTCCGCGACAAAGTAAAGGTAACCCGTGGTGTCCGGTTTGGCTGCCGCATCCAGCGAGGCACTGCCCGGCATGGCGATAGGTGTCGGCGGCATGCCGTCAATCTGATACGTATTATACGGCGTTACCCGCACCAGGTCGCTGCGGTAAATCGTGCCCTGATAACGCTCACCCATGCCGTAAATTACCGTCGGGTCGGTTTGCAGGCGCATTTTCAGTTTCAGCCGGTTCATAAAGACCGACGCCACTTTTTTACGTTCACCGTCCACGCCGGTCTCTTTTTCAATCAGCGAGGCCATAATCAGCATTTCATACGGATCCGCATACGGTAAGTCGGTATTACGGGTCTTCCAGGCTGCCGCGAGTTTGGTTTCCATCTGCTGATGTGCCCGCTTCAGGATTTGCGTGTCTTCTGTTCCGGCTGTATAGAGATAGGTATCCGGGTAGAAACGCCCTTCCAGGTGGCTGCCGGCCGGCAGGCCGAGCATTTCTGTCAGTTTATCTGCCGGTAAATCCGCGAGGGTCTGTTTCAGGTAAGGGGCTTCTGACAAGATTTTCTGCCAGTCCGCTAATTTACTGCCCTCAACAAAACGGATACTAAATTGTGCCTCTTTACCGCTGACAAACAGTTGCAGCATGCTTTTGACCGTCATATCCGGCGTCAGTCGGTAAGTACCGGCTTTGATTTTTGCCAGATCCGGCTCCAGTTGCAGCAGCCAGTCATAATTGTGTGATTCCGGGATAATCCCGCTTTCCGCCAGTTTTTTCTCCAGCGCCACACGACCGGTGCCCGGCGGAATGGTGAAAATGGTTTCTTCAGTGACAGAAATTTTTTGTCCGGAAAATGCGTTCACCTGATGATAAAGCCAGTACGCCACGCCGCCCGCAACTGCGAGCAGCACCAAAAATGTCACAAGGAAAATCCGTGTTTTTTTCATCAGTCATTAACTCTGTTAATTCAGGGTATTGCTGCCGGACAGTGCGGCAAAAGCCAGGTAAAGAGCGAGCGGGAGGTATAATGCCAGTGATGACGGGCATCCGCGCGGATATCATTGACCGGCATGACCGGCATCAGCGCGTTGCACATAATCACTTCATCCGCTTTTGCCAGCACCTGCGGAAAACGTTCGGTTTCATAACAGCGGTAACGGCTGCCTTTCAGCACATCCATGATATGCGCGCGCATCACACCGGCCACACCACATTTGCTCAGTGACGGGGTAAACACATCATCGCCGCAGCGCCAGAACAGATTGGCGCTGCAGCCTTCGGTCAGAAGGCCGTCAGTATCACAGACAATGGCTTCATCGGCCTGCTGTTCTGCCGTATAACGGCGGATCAGCACCTGCTCCAGCCGGTTCAGGTGTTTGATACCGGCCAGATACGGATTGACCGACAATGGCACCGGGCTTTTCACCACCGATAACCCGCGCTCCTGCAATACCGGATAGCTTTCCGGATATGCGGAGCGGATCAGGATCACCAGCGGCGGTACATCCGCACGCAGATAACCGCGTCCCTGCTCACCAGCGGAAACAATCACTTTCAGCACACCATCCGCTGTACCCTCTGCGGCCTGCATTATCCACTGGGGCAGCAGCGCGTCATCCGGCGGTGTCAGCCCCAGCCCGGCACAACCACTACGGAGCCGGTGCAGGTGACGTGAAAGCAGCGACGGTTTGCTGTTCACAATGCGCATCGTGGTAAAACAGCCGTCACCAAACTGCACACTGCGATCAGAAATCGCGATGGTGTGCTGCGGTACACCATTAACCCAGTAATGCGTCTGTTGTGTCATAGCCAACTCATTGTTTTAACGGTTATTATTTAACCGTCATTCAGTATGCGGACAGACCTGTATAATAGTACAGCTGTGATTTTTGTGCAAAACTGCGATAGCGTCACCCGCCAGGTAAAAAAAAAGCGCCGTCAGGCGCTTTTCTCTCAGAAAACAGACTCAGATCTTACGGAAAATCAGGGAACCGTTGGTGCCGCCGAAGCCGAAAGAGTTACAGAGTGCGTATTCCATACCTTCCACTTTGCGGGCTTTGCCCGGTACAAAGTCGAGTTTGCAGACCGCTTCATCCTGATTATCCAGGTTGATGGTCGGCGGTACAATCTGATCACGCAGTGCCAGAATGGTGAAAATGGATTCCACTGCACCGGCGGCACCCAGCAGGTGACCGGTCATGGATTTGGTGGAACTGACCAGAACGTTGGTTCCTTCACCAAATACCGTTTCAACGGCTTTCGCTTCCGCCACATCACCCGCAGAGGTGGATGTGCCGTGCGCATTGATATAGCCGATGCTGTCAGCAGGAATGCCTGCATCCTGAATCGCATTTGCCATGGCCAGTGCGGCACCGTCACCGTTTTCCGGTGGTGATGTCATGTGATAAGCATCGCTGCTCATCCCGAAACCGACCAGTTCCGCATAGATTTTCGCACCGCGGTTTTTCGCGTGTTCGTACTCTTCCAGCACCAGCATACCGGCACCGTCACCGAGCACAAACCCGTCACGATCTTTATCCCACGGACGGCTTGCGCCCTGAGGATTGTCATTATTGGTGGATAAGGCACGCGCAGCACCGAACCCGGCAACACCTAATGGTGTGCTGGCTTTTTCAGTACCACCGGCAACCATCACATCCGCATCACCGTAAGCGATGATCCGGGCAGCGTGACCAATGTTATGCACGCCGGATGTACAGGCAGTGGCAATGGAAATGCTTGGTCCGCGCAGGCCGTACATAATACTTAAGTGTCCGGCAACCATATTGATGATAGTTGAGGGAACAAAGAACGGGCTCACTTTACGCGGGCCGCCGGCAGCCAGAGAGCTGCAGTTTTCTTCAATCAGTCCGAGACCACCAATACCAGAACCAATCGCAGCTCCGATACGGGTTGCATTGGCTTCTGTTACTTCGATTCCGGAATCCGCAATTGCCTGGATACCGGCTGCAATACCGTATTGAATGAAGAGATCCATCTTCCGGGCATCTTTGCGCGAAATATTAAAATCTTCGTGATTGAAATCTTTTACCATACCTGCGAATTTGGTCGCATGGTTAGAGGTGTCAAAATGATCAATCAGGCTGATACCACTCTGCCCGGCACACACAGCTTTCCAGGATGAATCGACTGTATTACCGACAGGAGATAACATGCCAAGTCCGGTCACGACTACACGACGCTCAGACACGCTTATCCTCCGGGGGGGGAAAATAAAAGAAACAAGGCGGTCGGGTGACCGCCTGGACATGAGGGATGCTTACTTGCCTGCGTTCTCAACGTAGTCAATAGCAGCCTGTACAGTTGTGATTTTTTCTGCTTCTTCGTCTGGGATTTCGATGTCGAACTCTTCTTCCAGAGCCATCACCAGCTCAACTGTGTCAAGAGAATCAGCGCCTAAGTCATCAACGAATGAAGCTTCGTTTTTTACTTCTTCCTCTTTAACACCCAGTTGTTCAACGATGATTTTCTTAACACGTTCTTCGATAGCGCTCATACTATTAAATTTCCTATCAAAACTCGCTATATGCGATGGTTTTCGTAGTTTATAAAATACAGGAAAAGATGCAACCCAATCCCGGCTGGTCTAACCATATAAATACTCACTTTTGCGTGTGTTTACACAAAAACAGCAAATGGTTAGCTCAAACATTAAATCATGTACATGCCACCATTGACATGCAATGTCTCGCCTGTGATGTAAGCCGCTTCATCAGAAGCTAAGAAGGCTACAGCACTGGCAATCTCTTCAGCATCACCCAAACGGTTAGCAGGAACCTGAGATAAAATGCCTGCACGCTGGTCGTCTGTCAATGCACGAGTCATATCGGTTTCGATAAAACCCGGGGCAACGACGTTGACGGTGATGCCGCGCGACGCGACTTCACGGGCGAGTGATTTACTGAAACCAATCAGCCCGGCTTTCGCCGCCGCATAGTTAGCCTGTCCGGCGTTCCCCATCGTTCCGACAACAGAACCGATGGTGATGATGCGCCCGCAACGTTTTTTCATCATGGCGCGCATAACCGCTTTGGACAGACGGAATACGGATGAAAGGTTAGTGTCGAGGATATCCTGCCACTCATCGTCTTTCATACGCATCAGTAAGTTGTCACGTGTGATACCTGCATTATTAACCAAAATATCAATTTCGCCAAACTCAGCGCGAATATTTTCTAATACATGGTCAATGGATGCGCTGTCGGTCACGTTCAGGGCAAGGCCTTTACCCTTTGCGCCTAAGTATTCACTGATAGCAGCCGCACCGCTTTCGCTGGTCGCAGTACCAATCACAGTTGCACCACGTGCTGCTAATTTCTCAGCAATTGCACGGCCGATTCCGCGGCTCGCACCGGTGACAAGGGCAATTTTGCCTTCAAAGCTCATCTCAACCTCAGCGATTTTCAAGTGCTGTTTCCAATGATGACATATCATTGACAGCAGATGATGTTAATGTTTTCACAATACGCTTAGTCAGCCCGGTCAGTACTTTGCCCGGCCCTGCTTCCAGCAGATCTTCAATACCCTGCGCGGCCATAAACTCAACAGTTTCTGTCCAGCGCACCGGATTATAAAGCTGACGGACTAATGCATCACGAATTGCATCGGCGGAAGTCTCTATCTTAACATCAACATTGTTCACAACAGAAAAGATTGGTGTATTAAATGTGATATTTTTTAGCGCAACGGCTAATTTATCAGCAGCCGGCTTCATTAATGCACAATGTGACGGCACACTGACCGACAACGGCAGCGCACGTTTTGCTCCGGCTTCCTTACATAATGCCCCGGCACGCTCAACGGCGTCTTTCTCACCGGCGATAACCACCTGGCCCGGCGAGTTAAAGTTAACCGGTGATACGACCTGACCTTGTGCAGCTTCTTCACAGGCTCTGGCGATAGCATCATTGTCCAGACCGATGATGGCATACATTGCCCCGGTACCGGCCGGAACGGCTTCCTGCATCAGGCGGCCGCGTAATTCCACCAGTTTGATAGCTTCTTTAAAATCCATCACACCGGCACACACCAGCGCGGAGTATTCCCCCAGGCTGTGACCGGCCATCATGGCAGGCATGGCGCCGTTTTTTTCCTGCCAGACACGCCAGATGGCCACAGAGGCCGCCAGCAGTGCAGGCTGGGTCTGCCAGGTTTTATTCAGTTCTTCTTCCGGCCCGTTCTGAACGAGTGCCCATAAATCGTAGCCCAGTTCAGCGGATGCTTCGGCAAAGGTTGCCTCAACGACCGGAAAATTTGCCGCGAGGTCCGCCAGCATACCGACTGACTGAGAACCCTGTCCCGGAAATACCATTGCATATGCAGACATGATTTAGCTTCCTGAAAAATTAAAAACGAATTAATGCAGAACCCCAGGCAAAACCGCCGCCGAAGGCTTCAATCAGAATCAGCTGACCGCGTTTGATGCGCCCGTCACGAACCGCTTCGTCGAATGCAGTCGGTACAGAGGCTGCAGAGGTGTTGCCGTGACGATCCAGGGTAACCACCACTTTATCCATGCCCATATTTAATTTTTTTGCTGTGGCACTGATAATGCGCAGGTTTGCCTGATGCGGCACCAGCCAGTCGAGTTCTGATTTATCAATATTGTTCGCCACCAGCGCTTCTTCAACGACGTTGGCTAATTCACGGACCGCCACACGGAATACTTCGTTACCTGCCATTGTCAGGTACGCCGGTTTTTCGCTGTCTTTGCGATCTTTATTCGGTAATGTCAGCAGGTCGCCGTAGCGGCCGTCTGCATGTAAATGGGTGGAGAGAATGCCCGGCTCTTCTGAGGCTTCAACTACAAAAGCACCTGCGCCGTCACCAAACAGGATAACCGTACCGCGATCTGCCGGATCCAGCGTTTTCGCCAGCACATCCGAACCGATCACCAGGGCTTTTTTCGCCATCCCGGTTTTAATGAACTGATCCACCACACTGATGGCATAGCTGAAACCGGCACATGCCGCCGCCACATCAAAGGAGATACAGCTGTCAATGCCCAGCAGTTTCTGGATTTCACAGGCCGCGCTCGGGAAACCGTGCGTGGAAGAAGTGGTGCCCACAACAATCAGATCGATATCACCGGCAGGAATACCCGCCATATCCAGTGCGTTCAGTGCTGCCTGGTGGCCCATTGTAACAACGGTTTCATCATCACCGGCCAGACGGCGCTCACGGATACCCGTACGAGTAACAATCCACTCATCGGTTGTGTCGACCATTTTTTCCAGATCAGCATTTGTGCGGATTTGTGCAGGAAGATAGCTCCCGGTTCCTAAAATTTTCGTATACATATTAGTTAGTTACTCTTGGGTAATACCATAGCGAGACGGGATGCGATTCGTTCAGGCACCTGCTTTTCAACAGTCTGAACCGCCTGCGTTATGGCAGCGTTGAATGCACTTACATTCGCCGCACCGTGACTCTTAATCACAATGCCGCGTAATCCTAACAGAGAAGCACCGTTATACTGGTCGGGGTTCAGGTGGCTGAAGCGTTTATTCAGCCATTTTGTCACCACTTTCTTCACAAGTTTGTACAGCAGGGATGACGATTTGCCTTCATTTTGTGATTTAAACATAGAAAGGATCACACGAATCACCCCTTCCATGGTTTTCAGGGTAACGTTACCCGCGAAGCCGTCACAGACCAGCACATCAGTTTTACCGGTCAGCAGTTCGTTGCCTTCGGCATAGCCGATATAATTGATGTCCGGTATCGATTTCAGCACAGTGGCTGCTTCGCGGATATTGTCGAGTCCCTTGGTTTCTTCTTCGCCGATGTTCAGTAATGCCACACGCGGATGCGGGATCCCGGCCACATCTTCTGCCATCACCGCGCCCATAACAGCAAACTGCACCAGCATGTCACTGCTGCACTCCGCATTTGCGCCCAGATCAAGCAGCACCGTTTTGCCTTTCTTCTGATTTGGCACCACGGTCATCAGTGCAGGACGCTCGATGCCTTCAATCGATTTCAGCATCAGTTTCGCCAGCCCCATCAGCGCCCCGGTGTTTCCGGCACTGACGCACGCCTGTGCCTCCCCCTCTTTCACCAGTTCCAGCGCGATACGCATGGATGTGCCTTTGCTCTGGCGGATAGCCTGAGAAGGTTTGGCATCACCGGCAATCGTCTCATAGGCAGGGATCACCCGCAGACGACTGAGCAGCTCAGCATTCTGGTTTGCAAGCAGAGGAGAAATGGAATCAGGGTGCCCGACCAGCAACAGGGTGAGCTTTGGATTAGATGCCAGTGCCTGCAGCGAGGCAGGCACTGTGACATGGGGGCCGATATCCCCACCCATGGCATCTAACGCGATGGTTAGATTAGTCAAGATATCAACGTGCTTAAAAAGCAGCAGATTACTTGTTGATTACCTTACGACCACGGTAGTAACCATCAGCGGTCACATGGTGGCGCAGATGAGTTTCACCAGAGGTTTTGTCAACAGAAACCAGAGTTGCTGACAGTGCGTCATGAGAGCGACGCATACCACGTTTGGAACGAGTTGGTTTATTTTGTTGTACGGCCATTGACCTTACTCCTTAAGTACTTTTCTTTAAACTGGCTAATGCGGCAAACGGATTTGGCTTTTCTGCTTCCGGAGGAAGCTCACCAAAGACTTTCACCGCGTCGGACACTTCACAGTGTTCAGAATCATGTACCGGAACCACAGGCAGAGAAAGAATTAATTCATCTTCAATCATTGCCAGTAAATCTGTCTCACCAAAATCATTTACGTCAATTGGCTCATACTCTTCCGGTAATGCCTCAGCCTGTTCATCGCTGACAACCGGGCTGAAACAATACGTTGCGCGGACATGAAGCGGGAAGATATTACCACACCGCTGACACTCAAGTGAAACATCAGTTTCTGCTGTTCCCTTAATGACTGTCAGACGCTGCGGGTCGATTTCAAACGTCAAATCAACATCAACATCGCTGTCCACACTGACTACCGATTCGGCTAACCGCGTAACCTGCTCAGGTGCATAGCACCCCCGGTAATCCAGACGCTTCTGCGCGGCGCGCTTTGCATCAATAGTCAGAGGTAATTTTATCTTTTGCATAAGGCGCGCATCTTATATTCGTAAGACGATATAGTCAAAGAAAATATAGACAGCAAAGAGGGCGGTAACCTGCCTTCCCGCTAAAAATACACTCAATAAGCGGCGCATAGTTTAGAATGAGTTTATTCTTTTTACCACGACTTTCGGAATATTTATGATCTCACTGGTTCTCGCCTCCACCTCCCTGTACCGCAAAGCCCTGCTGGAAAAACTCGGCATCCCGTTTGTATCCGCAGCCCCGGGTACGGATGAAACCCCGCATCCGGCAGAAGACGCGCAGTCTCTGGTCATGCGCCTGGCGCGCGAAAAGGCCCGTTCATTAACGCAGCAGTACCCTGACAGCCTGATTATCGGCTCTGATCAGGTCTGTGTGCTGGACGGGGAAATCACCGGCAAACCGCATCATTACGATGCTGCCTTTGCACAACTGCGCAAAGCCTCCGGTCAGTGCATCACCTTTTATACCGGGCTGAGCCTGTACAACAGTGCCACCGGGGAAGATCACACGATATGTGAACCTTACTGTGTGCATTTCCGTACACTGGATGATGACGAAATTCGTGCCTATCTGCTGGCGGAAACGCCCTATCAGTGTGCCGGAAGCTTTAAATCTGAAGGTTTAGGAATCGCCTTATTTAAAAAACTTCAGGGAGATGACCCTAATACACTGATAGGTTTACCGCTGATCCGTCTGACAGAATTACTGATTCAGGCCGGATACAACCCACTGCGGATCCCCCGCTGACACACGCCGGGGCATCCGATGATTCTGAGGAACTGACATGAAGCTGAAAATGATCGCTGCCGCAACGCTGCTGTTCAGTGCTGCCGGTCTGGCTGCCCCGTCACTGGCGGATAAAACAACCTTTGTTGCCGACTGTACAAAAGGTGCTGTGACCAACCTGAAAAACCCGGATAACCGCAGCAAAGTCCCGGCGGTCTGTGAGTGTGTGTATGACAACTCACTGGCGAAATTCGGCAAAGACGGGCTGGAAAAACTGGATGACCGGGTCCGCAAAGGTCAGGCACTGACCGAACAGGACTCTCAGGCGATCGGTGAGATTGCACAGAGCTGTACCACAAAAATTATCGGTGTACAGCCGCAGTAACCGCAGAATGCCCTCTGTATAAGAAAAAACCCGCGTTCTGCGCGGGTTCTTTATTTCTGTTCTCTGCTTATTTTGCCTGTTTCGACCGCAGTACCGTCAGGCAGTGGCGCAGTTTTTCATCCAGCGGTGCCTGAAGGCGCATCGCCTCACCGGTGGACGGATGGGTAAAGGCGAGTGCGGCCGCATGCAAAAACAGCCTGTTAAGCCCTGTCCCTTTCAGCTGAGCATCAAACTGCGCATCACCGTAACGGTTATCAAAGGCAATAGGATGCCCTGCATGCAGTGTGTGCACACGAATCTGATGTGTGCGCCCGGTGACCGGACTGGCTTTGACCAGCGTGGCAGCCTCAAACCGCTCCTCCACTTTAAAGCGTGTTTCCGATGGCTTGCCTTCCGGGCTGACTTTCACCACGCGCTCGCCGCTCTGGAGAATATTTTTCAGCAGCGGTGCCTGTACCACTTTTACTGAGGATTGCCACTGGCCGCGCACCAGTGCCAGATAATCTTTCTGCATCTGTTTCAGACGCAGCTGCTCGTGCAGTGCCCGCAGTGCGGAACGTTTTTTGGCGATCAGCAGAATACCGGAAGTATCGCGGTCAAGCCGG
Source organism: Morganella sp. HSTU-ASny43 (assembly GCF_022819185.1). Classification (NCBI taxonomy): domain Bacteria; kingdom Pseudomonadati; phylum Pseudomonadota; class Gammaproteobacteria; order Enterobacterales; family Morganellaceae; genus Morganella; species Morganella sp. HSTU-ASny43. The sequence goes on along the minus strand of NZ_WSPG01000020.1, from coordinate 44,485 downwards.
TGCACCAGTTCCAGGAAACGCGCCTCCGGACGCAGCGCCCGCATTGCCTCAATCACACCGAAACTCAGACCGCTGCCGCCGTGTACCGCCGTACCCGCCGGTTTATTAATCACCAGAATATGATCATCTTCATACAATACGCACTCTGCGAGTGCAGAAACCTTATCCAGTTTCGCCGACACCGGGGCATCGTTTTTCTCAGCCACACGCACCGGCGGGATACGGATGCTGTCCCCGTCCGCGATTTTGTATTCCGGCTTAATCCGGCCTTTATTGACACGCACTTCCCCTTTACGGATGATGCGGTAAATCATGCTCTTCGGCACCCCTTTGAGGCGCGCGAGCAGGAAATTATCAATACGCTGGCCGGCTTCATCGCCGGACACAACAACAAATTGAACTGTCTGATTATCAGTTTTCATGAAACGGGGGGCTATCCTCTGAACCGTTGCTCCGTAAACCGGTATATTTTTCCGGTGAAACAGGCGGCAAATGTGCATCAATGTTTTACGCGGCTATTTTCCCATTTTTTCCGGAAAAAGACCAAGGATTAACGTCATTAACAAATTTCTGCATAATTTTCACCGAAACATGCAATGTCACCTTGCTATAACCACACCGGCAATGGAATAATGCATGCGCCGATTTTGGCAAAACAGATATTTTATCTTTGTCTGACCGATGACAACGCAGCAATGGCGTAAGACGTTATTTCCGGTCAGATAATCAGCGGGCTGCGGGTTGCAGCTTACCGGGCCGGTATCGCGTATAAACGTGATTTTCAGCCGGCAACGGGGATTCAGACAAGACTGAACCTCACCGACACAATTTGCACCTCTATACGATCGACAGCCGGGAGGCTGACGGTGCGGTAAAAGCCACGAGGTCATCGGTTCCGGTAGCAACGAAATTGCCCGCAGCGCACTAATTAAATGAAAAAAATTGAGTAACTTATAATGAAAAGAATGTTAATCAACGCAACTCAGCAGGAAGAGTTGCGTGTTGCCCTTGTCGACGGGCAGCGCTTGTATGATCTGGATATCGAAAGCCCCGGTCACGAACAAAAAAAAGCAAACATCTATAAAGGGAAAATCACCCGTATTGAACCGAGTTTAGAAGCTGCTTTTGTTGACTATGGCGCAGAGCGTCACGGTTTCCTTCCCGTCAAAGAAATTGCCCGCGAGTATTTCCCTGCTAATTACCACGCATCCGGCCGCCCGAATATCAAAGATGTCCTGAGAGAAGGTCAGGAAGTCATTGTTCAGGTGGACAAAGAAGAGCGCGGTAATAAAGGCGCGGCACTCACCACCTTTATCAGCCTGGCTGGCAGCTATCTGGTTCTGATGCCGAATAACCCGCGTGCCGGGGGGATCTCCCGCCGTATCGAAGGGGATGACCGCACCGAACTGAAAGAAGCCCTGTCTGCCCTGGATATCCCGGATGGAATGGGTCTGATTGTCCGCACCGCCGGTGTGGGTAAATCAGCCGATGCCCTGCGCTGGGATCTCGAGTACCGTATCAAGCACTGGGAAGCCATCAAAAAAGTTGCTGAAGGCCGCCCTGCACCATTCCTGATTCATCAGGAAAGTAATGTTATCGTCCGCGCGTTCCGTGATTACCTGCGCCCGGACATCGGTGAAATCCTCATCGATAACCCGAAAATTCTGGAACTGGCACGCAAGCACATCACTGCTATCGGCCGTGCGGATTTTGCCAGCAAAATTAAACTGTATCAGGGCGAAGTGCCGCTGTTCAGTCACTATCAGATTGAGTCGCAGATTGAATCCGCTTTCCAGCGCGAAGTCCGTCTGCCGTCCGGCGGTGCGATTGTTATCGACACCACCGAAGCTCTGACTGCTATCGATATCAACTCCTCCCGCTCAACGCGCGGCGGTGATATCGAAGAAACTGCCTTTAACACCAACCTGGAAGCGGCGGATGAAATCGCCCGCCAGCTGCGCCTGCGTGACCTCGGCGGCCTGATTGTTATCGACTTTATCGATATGACCCCGGTCCGTCATCAGCGCGAAGTGGAAAACCGCATGCGCGAAGCTGTCCGTCAGGATCGCGCCCGTATCCAGATTGGCCGCATTTCCCGCTTTGGTCTGCTGGAGATGTCCCGTCAGCGCCTGAGCCCGTCACTGGGTGAATCAAGCCATCATGTGTGTCCGCGATGCAGCGGCACCGGAACTGTGCGTGATAACGAATCACTGGCGCTCTCCATTCTGCGTCTGATTGAAGAAGAAGCGCTGAAAGAGAATACCCATCAGGTACATGCAATTGTGCCGGTACCGGTCGCCTCTTATCTGCTGAACGAAAAACGCCAGGCTGTCAGTGCGATTGAAGCACGCCAGGCCGGTGTCAGCGTGATTATCGTACCGAATAACCAGATGGAAACCCCGCACTTCCGTGTGGTCCGTGTCCGTAAAGGTGATGAAATCGGTACCCTGAGCTACCGCCTGCCGGAGAAATACGAAGCGGAATCCGCTGCCGGTGAAGAAGAGGAAACTCAGGAACGCCGTGCACCAGAACAACCGGCTATCAATGCCTTTGCTATCACATCCGATGCACCGGTACCGGCACAGACTGCCGCAACCCGCAAACCGGAAAGCAAACGCGATAACCGTCAGGATAAACAGGCACCTGCGGCTTCTGAAGGTGGTTTCTTCAGCCGTCTCATCAAAAAACTGTTCGGCTCCGCTCCTGCTGTCCCGGAAGAAACTGAACAGAAAGAGAAAAAACAGACTAACGACAACAACCGCCGCGGCGGGAATGATCGTAACAAACAGCGCCGTAACCGCCGTGACCGTAATGATCGCAACGGCGAGCGTACCGAGCGTGCTGACCGCCCTGAGCGCAGTGACAACGAATCGCGCAACAAACGCGATCGCGATACTGTGAATGAACCGCGTAAAGGCCGTAATCAGAATACACCGAACGAAGATCTGACACCGGAAGAACTGGCCGCCCGCGAAGCACAGCAGCAGTTACGCCGTGAACAGCGTGCAGAGCGTCAGCGCCGCCGTCAGGACGAAAAACGTGTCCAGCAGGATGCGAAAAAACTGCGTGCCCAGCAGGAAGATCAGGATGCACTGAACAGTGACGGCAACACGGAAGATGATGATGCACCGACACCGGTTCGTCAGCGCCGTACCCGCCGTCAGCTGAACGGTTCTGTCCGTATCACTGATGGTGAAACACAGACTAAACCGGCTGTTGCAGCACCGGTTCCGGTTGTTATCGATAATGCACCAGTGGCAGTTCCCGCAGATACCGACGTACCGGCAGCGGCGGAAAACAATGGTGATGAGGCACACAGCGATAACATCCTGCCGCGCCGCTCCCGCCGCTCACCACGTCATCTGCGTGTGAGTGGTCAGCGCCGCCGCCGTTACCGTGAAGACCGTCAGCTGACGCAGTCTCCGGTTCCGCTGGAAATGGCTGTATTTTCCCCTGAACTGGCTTCCGGTAAAGTGTGGATCCAGTATCCGGTTGTGACACCTGCTGCACAGGCAGAACAGGAAATCGCAGCTGAGACACCGGAAATCACCGAAACAACAGCTGTGATTACCGAAACCGCGGTTGTCGCTCAGGTGATGACTGAAGCGGCAGAAACCACCGTTGTGGCAGAACAGTTCTCTCTGACTGTCGCATCTGAGGCTCCTCAGGTCACTGCTCCGGAAGAAACACCGGTTGCGGATACTGCCACTGAATCTGTACCGGCAGAAGAGCCTGTACAGGAAACGGCTGACGTTGTCGCCAGTGAGCCTGTTGTGACTGACGTGATTGTTACTGAGCCTGTTACTGTCACGGAACCAGTTGCACCGGTTGTTGTTGCAGAACCGGAAGTGATTGCAGAGCCTGAGGCAGTTGTTGTGGCTGAACCTGTTACCGCACCGGTTGCGGCTCCGGTTACTGAAACAACTGTCGTTGCTGCCGGCCGTCATGCTTATTCACCGATGACCAAAGCCCCTGCTCCGGCAACCACCGGCGAAGCCTTTGTTATCACCGAATACCAGCGTGAAGCCCGCGAAGCCTATGCGCTGCACGGTGCAGGCGGTCATGCGGCCACTAACCATGCTGCATCAGAGCCGTCAAAAACCCTGCTCTGATAATCCGCACTGAACTGAAAATGGCTCCCCCGGGAGCCATTTTTTTATGGAAAAGATAAAAAAAACCGCGAATATTCAATTCACGGTTTCTGCTGTTCAGTCTGTGCGATTACTTAATATCTTTGATATCGCCCATCGCTTTGAGTTCTCTGGAGATTTCGCGGCGCTCTTTTGACAGATCCGCATTCTTGATAATGTACTCATCCACACGATCTTCATAGTCACTGCGCATATTGGCAATGATAGCCTGGATATCTTCAATGGACATGCCCGGCTTGATGTATTCACTCAGGTTATCAAGCAGAAGTACACGTTTCTGGTTATCACGAATTTTCTTTTCGTTGTCAGTTATTTCACGCAGTATTTTGTTTTTACGGCGAAACATACGAACAAACTCCAGGACATTGTGAAAGGAAGGCTTGGTTGTGTTGTCCATTATTCTACCCTTAGTCATATCTGAAATGTGATTCATTAAACAATACAGGTTAACCATGACCGCCGACAAGCAATTCCGCCGGTTTTCTGCGGTTTTCTTCAGTGTAGCGTATTTCTGAGCGGAATTGTTTCAGCTAATATAAATTCAGCACAAATTACCGCCATTTTGTGAGATCTGCCATCAAATCGTATTGCCGGGATAATCAGGACTGAAATTGGTATTTTTTCCCCGATTTGCTACCCTGTAGCCCATCATTTATCAGAAAACGGGCCATACGGTGTCTTCAGCACAATTTTTCTTTCACGATTACGAAACCTTCGGGCAGGATCCTGCCGGTGACCGCCCGGCGCAGTTTGCCGGTGTCCGCACAGACAGTGAATTCAATATTATCGCCGACCCGGTGATCGCCTACTGCGCCCCGGCGGATGATTATCTGCCGCAGCCCGCTGCTGTGATGATAACCGGCATCACGCCGCAGGAAGCCCTGCAGAAAGGGGTTAATGAAGCGCAGTTTGCTAAGCTGATTCATGACACCTTTACACAGCCGGACACCTGTATTCTCGGCTATAACAGCATTCGTTTTGATGATGAAGTCACCCGTAATATTTTCTACCGGAACTTTTACGACCCGTATGCCTACAGCTGGATGAACCGCAATTCCCGATGGGATCTGATTGATATCACCCGCGCCTGCTATGCGCTGCGCCCGGATGGCACAAACTGGCCGGAGAATGACGAAGGACTGCCGAGCTTTAAGCTGGAACACCTGACTGCCGCTAACGGTATCGCCCATGAAAATGCCCACGATGCGATGGCGGATGTGTATGCCACCATTGCCATGGCGAAACAGCTGCGTGGTGCACAGCCGCGTCTGTTCGATTATTTCTTCAGTCTGCGCGATAAGCGCAAACTCGCGGCACTGATTGATATTCCGTCCATGAAACCACTGGTGCATGTCTCCGGAATGTTCGGGGCTGTCCGCGCCAATACCAGCCTGGTAGCCCCGCTCGCATGGCATCCGGATAACCGCAATGCCGTGATTATGTGTGATCTCGCCGGTGACCTGACCCCGCTGCTGACGCTGGATGCGGATACGCTGCGCGAACACCTGTACACCCGCCGTGATGAACTGCCGGAAGGCGCGTCCCCGGTACCGCTCAAACTGGTGCATATCAATAAGTGCCCGATCCTGGCACCGGAAAATACCCTGCGCCCGCAGGATGCACAGCGTATCGGGCTGGATAAAGACCTGTGTGCCCGTAATGCAGAACTGTTGCATCAGCATCCGGAGATCCGCGAAAAAGTCGTGGCAGTGTTCGCACAACCACGTGAGTTTCCGCCGCAGAATGATGTGGATCACATGATTTATCAGGGCTTTTTCAGTGATTCGGATAAAGCGGCCATGACGATTATCCGCGAAACGGATCCAAAGAATCTGCCGGCACTGGCGCTGAGTTACCAGGATGCCCGTCTGCCGGAGTTACTGTTCCGCTACCGCGCCCGGAATTTCCCCGGCACACTGGATGAGCATGAGCAGCAGCGCTGGCTTGCCCATCGCCGTGAGGTCTTTAATCAGGATAATTTAACCCGTTATTTTGAGCAGATTGGTGAAATGATGCAGGAATATCAGCATGATGCAAACAAGACAGAATTACTAAAGAAGCTGGTGCAGTACGCACAGCACCTGGCGCAGTAATCAGAACAGACTGCCGGGAGGGAGACTCCCGGCAGTGAAATCATCCCGCTTTATTGGCGGTATAGAATACCCGGCACAGGGATTCCCTGTACTTCGGACAAACAGAGACCAGCCGCGTGCGGCTCTCTGTATCCCGCCCCAGTTCTTTCAGCACCCCTTTGGTGATCAGTGAATCCGCACTGCTGTGCTTAATGCCGATACTGACATTTTCATCACGGGCATTCAGGATATACACAATCAGCGCCCGCTCATCCGTGCTGAGGTTATGCAGCACCTCTGCTTTATGGCACTTGACCGGAACCGCTTTGCCGAAGGCATTCTTGAGTCTTTTAAACATAATCATCAGTAAACAGGGAGAAAAGCTGATTATAGTGAATTTAATCCCTTATTAACATTACTGATTATACTTTCCGCAGCCACATCCTTCGTGCCCTTCCCCCCAATATTTTAATTTACTGGTTTTGCCCAGTCCCGGGTTCAGGGTGTTGGTCGGATCGGTGGCTTTATAGAAGGCTTTCAGCTGAGGTTTCGCTTTATACAGATGGCCGACATTATGCTCTGCCGGATATTCCGCCCCGCGCGTGTTCAGGATTTCCAGCATTTCCTCTTTCAGCGCATGCGGATCCACGCCTTTCTTCACAATATAGTCCTGATGGAAAACGTGGCATAAAAAATGTCCGTAGTAGAGTTTATGCACCAGTTTACTCTCGATTTCCGGCGGCAGGACTTCCAGCCACGCCTGATCATTACGGCGCAGTGCAATATCCAGTGCGAGGATATCCTCCACTTTGCTGCTGTTGACCGCGTGATAGCGGATGGCGGCACCGGCGGCCACAAAGCGGTGCAGGAAAGCATCCGCCCCCTCTTTGGCATCACACTCAAAGAAAGCACCCTCTGCATTGTCAAAGAAAGTGCTCAGCCAGTTACGGGCTTCATCGATCCCCTCTCCGGCCATTTTCAGCATCAGGTGATGCTCATATTTATCGCGGTACTCTTCCATCCGGCGCGGCAGATGGTTCGGCCACAGATGACTGAATAACTGCATTGTGCGGTCAATCAGGTTTTTTGGCAGCAGCGGGATTTTATTGAAAACAGCATCCATCCGCCCTTTGATAGTGAACAGCTTCGGCATTTTCTCAGTGCCGAGTTTATCAATCATCAGGAAGCTGTCTTTGCCGTAGACCTTTGCGATGTCATAACATTCGCGGTGCATATATTCACCGGCCACCGGCAGATGCTCAAACTCCGCAAGAATATGACGGCGGATATCTTCCAGCACAGAAGGCGTATTGGTGCCGATATAGAAAACTTTGCTCTCTCCCTGAGACGGGAAGGTATCAAGGCGCACTGCAAACACCACCAGCTTACCGGCACAGCCGGAGGCTTCAAACAGGCGGCGTTCGTCGGCGTTGAAACGGGATGGGGTGTCCGCATCCACATCACGGATACGCTGATGATAATCATGGTCAGAGGCCGGTTTATCCGTGTCCTCAATATCCGCATCCTGATACTGACGGTATTCCAGACAATTCAGAATTTCTTCCGGCGTGGATCCTAAATCAATCCCCAGATGGTTAACCAGTTCTGCGCTGCCGTCCGCATTAACGCGGCCGTACAGCGCCAGTTCGGTATAAGCGGGACCGCGCTGCACCAGTGAACCGCCGGAGTTATTACAAATCCCGCCGACCACGGAAGCCCCGATACAGGAAGAACCGATCACTGAATGCGGCTCACGACCCAGCGGTTTCAGGACTTTTTCCAGGTGCCACAGGGTGCTGCCCGGCAGTGCCACTACCTGCTGCTGTTTTGTCAGTACCTGAATTTTATCCAGGCGCAGTGTGCTGATAATAATAATTTCGCGGTCATAATCATCCCCGCTCGGGGTGGAGCCTTCGGTCAGACCGGTATTGGCCGCCTGCATGATCACAATTCTGTCAGCTTCAACAGCGGCTTTAAACACCTGCCACAGTTCATACAGCGTGCCCGGGAACACCACCGCCAGCGCGCTGCCTTCTCCGGAACGGAAGCCTTTGCGGTATCGCTCCGTCTTACGCGGCTCTGTTAAAATGTGTTTGTGACTGACAATATCTGTCAGTGCCTGAATAAGACGTGCGCCGTCAGGTTGTTGATTGTTGATCATACTTTACCCCGATTCAGATTACTTATTGTTCATTAAGTAATTATGCCTCTTATCTTATTTATAATACAAATACTATTTTTAACAAATTTAACATATTAACCACGAATCCGGCTTATCTGAACAGGTTGATCAGCAGCGTCACCATCATAATCCCGACTGTCAGGATCAGGATTTTACGGACAATTTCTCCGTTGGTGCGGATAGCATGCTGGCTGCCGAGGTGATTCCCGAGCAGACTGGCGGCGATCATCGGGATACTGAGCAGGAACGCGATATGCCCGGCCATAATAAAGGCGACCAGCCCGCCGGCATTTGATGCCAGGTTAAAGATTTTCGAGGTCGCGGAGGATTTCAGTAAATCGAGGTTATTGATCAGAAACAGACAGATAATAAAGATACTGCCGGTACCCGGCCCGAAAAAGCCGTCATAGAAACCGACAATAAAGCAGGTGAAAAAGACCAGCCATACAGATTTGCGCACGGCGCTGCCCTGTTGTGCACCACCGAGTTTTCCTTTAAAAAAGGCCGCCAGCAGGCCGATCGGCAGCATACAGATAATAATATAGGTAATCGTTTCAGACGGCAGATATATAATCGCTTTCGCGCCCACCCAGGCCCCGAAGAACGATGAAATAATCCCAGCCGGAATTATCTGCCAGTAAACCGATTTGTTTTTAATGAAATTAGAAATGGCCGCCAGCGTACCGACAGAGCTCACCAGTTTTTCCTGTCCCAGCGCCATATGCGGCGGCAGACCGGTCAGCATAAAGGCCGGGATCAGAATCAGCCCTGCACCGCCGGCAATGGAATCAATATATCCGGCCACAAAAGAGGCGATGACCAGCAGTGCCAGTCCCGCATAAAAATAGTCTGCCATCAGACTGTGCTCAATATACATCTACATCCCTTAATTATTATCATTTTCTATACTTTCAGAGGGTTACTATACGCGATTACACATAAAAAAACGGCGCACAGCATCAAACTGGCGCCGTTTTCACGACATAACTGCTTAAAGACTTACTGTTCCGGCATCTGCGGCATCGGACGGCGGAAACGGCGGGTCAGCCATAACATATAGATCAGACCCAGTGCACCCCAGCTCAGACCCAGTTCCATCGATTTCGCATCGAGGTTGAACCAGAGCACGGTCACTGTCGCGGCACCGATAATCGGCAGCAGCAGATAGTTGATCTGGTCGCCCAGCGTCTTGTTACGGCGCTCGCGGATGTAGAACTGTGAAATCACAGACAGGTTAACGAAAGTGAACGCCACCAGTGCCCCGAAGTTAATCAGCGCGGTTGCGGTAACCAGATCAAACCAGACTGCACTCAGCGCCAGCACACCCACCAGCAGCACGTTCAGTGCCGGGGTACGCCATTTCGGATGCACGTAGCCGAAGAATTTCTCCGGGAACACGCCGTCACGGCCCATCACATACATCAGACGGGATACCCCTGCCTGTGCCGCCATACCGGAAGCCAGTACGGTCACGCAGGAGAACACCAGAATGATGGACTGGAAGAAGGCACCGGCCACCATGTACATAATTTCAGGCTGTGACTCTTCCGGATTGTTGAAACGGGATACATCCGGGAAATAGAGCTGCAGGAAATAAGACACCGCGATAAAGATCAGACCACCAATCAGTGCGGTCAGGAAAATCGCTTTCGGGATCACTTTCCCGGCATTCGGTGTTTCTTCTGACAGTGAGCTGATACCGTCAAATCCTAAGAAGGAGAAGCACAGTATGGTCGCCCCGCTTATCATCGGGATCAGTTCCGCATCAATGGAAGCAAACGGACGGAAGGAGAGCAGCGTACCCGCCCCTTCACCCGCAGACACACCACGGACCAGCAGACCGACAAACACAATCATCACAGCAACCTGTACCAGTACAATCCCGGTATTGAGGTTTGCCACAACATTGATGCCGCGCAGGTTAAATAATGTCATCAGGAAAACCAGACCCGCGACGAAAATCCATGGCGGACAGTCAGGGAAGATTGCCTGAAGATAAATTTTTGCCAGCAGAATGTTGATCATCGGCATGAACAGGTAGTCCAGCAGCGATGACCAGCCAACCATAAAGCCGATATGCGGACTCATGGATTTCTGGGCATAAGTATACGCCGAGCCTGCGGACGGGAACCGTTTAACCAGTTTGCCGTAACTCAGCGCAGTAAAAAGAATGGCTGTCAGTGCGATAGCATAAGAGGTCGCAACATGACCGCTGGTAATTTCGGACACAATCCCGAACGTATCAAAGATAGTCATCGGCTGCAGGTACGCAAGCCCCATCATGACAACCTGAACGAGGGTAAGTGTTTTTGCGAGTTGTACGCGGTTATTGGCAGCTGTACGATTCAGGCCAATATCGAGGGTAGTATTATGCGACATGAGCGAATCCCCCCGTAACACCGACAATCATACTGATACTACTATCAGATGGCGTGTTACCGGGAAGACTTCGCATCTGCCTGTAGGCAGTGAAGTAAGAAGGGGTTTGGAGTGCTGAGCAGGAGCGCCGTGCTCCGTAGTCGTCGTTGCAGCAGCCAGCGCCGATTGGCACAGGTGCAAAAGTGAAAAATTGCGCCATTTATCGCATCCTCATACCGGTGTTTATCGTCCGGTGTAATTCAGTAAACAGTTATCCGGCCTATCGGCCCCTTTTTTTGTCGGTGACAATATTTTAGTGCAAAAAAAAAAAACCGATGCGTATAAATGCATCAGTTATTTTTTTGGATGGCGCATTCTGCACCCCTCAGTCATAAATTTCAAGCTTTGTTCGCCCTGATCCGGTAATTTTTTTACATACTGCTTTACCGGCAGAATTTCTGTGATGAAACTTTGAATATTTATAGCTGAAACGTTAAAAAATCCGGCTGTTCGTGTGTTTTCCAGTCACTCTGCCTGCCATAAAAAAACACGACGCCCTGAAAAGGACGCCGTGTTTCGGCACATAATAATGAATGATGGTTACATCAGAAGTTATAATTCAGACCGATATTGTAACGACGGCCGTCAAGTGTGGCACCGTAGTTTTCATTATTGATACGGCGATCCAGCACGTTATACACACCCGCCACAAAGTTCAGGTCTTTATTCAGCTGATAGCTGCCGCCGACATCCACCGTGGCATAAGAACCGGTTCCTGTAGCCATACTGGTGCGGGACAGATAATCGGAGGTTTTGCCGCGGAAGTTAATCCGGCTCCAGGTTTTGATATCCTGCGTGGTATCCCAGTTCAGCGTGGCGTTAGCCATATGTTTCGGCATCTTATTCAGCGCTTTGCCTTTGAAAGCACCACTCTTCTGCTCGGAGTCGGTGAAGGTATAGTTCGCTGTCAGATCCACAGACTCGACAATCTGCCAGTTCATAATCGCTTCCACACCGCGCATATTGGCTTTATCGACGTTGATACGGTCACTGATGAAATCGTAGGTTTTGTTATCCGGATCTTTTTCCGTACAGATAGTATCGGTTCCTGTACCACAACGGCGGATTTCGGTGATCTTATCTTTAAAGTCAGTGTTAAAGACAGTCAGGCTCATATTGAGATTATCCTGATTATTCCACAGCACACTGATCTCTTCGGTGACACTTTTCTCCGGTTTCAGATCCGGGTTACCGAAAATAACACCGTTCAGACTGCCGCCGCCGGTCACCTGACCCCATGAAGCCGTTGCCTGGCGCAGATCAGGTGAACGGTAACCGGTGGACACGCCACCTTTCACTGTCCAGCTCTCATCCAGATGCCACACACCGTAAACACGCGGCGTCCAGTGCGTACCGAAGTTTTCATCCTTATCCATACGCAGACCGCCGGTCAGGGTGAAATCATTGGTCAGCGCCCAGTCATCCTCTGCAAACAGCGCCCAGCTGTAGCGGTCAAGTTTATTGCCGGCTAATTTATTGCCCTGATCTTTCAGCTCTTCGAAACGGTACTGACCGCCGAGGCTCAACATATGGTCGCCGAGCGGCATAACAGTCTGGTTACGGGCGATAGTGTCGTAATACTCCATATTACGGCCCGGGTTTTTGGTTTCATTACGCTGAACATAGCTGTTCATGCTGCCCCAGTCATAGTTACCGTCATGAGTAATCGCATACTGCGACATCTCATACTTGCTGAAGCTGCTCTCTTTGCTGCGCGCAGAGGCACTTTTCCCGAGACGGGAATCGCGGTGCTGATTATCTTTTTTGAAATCAAAATCGATGCTGTTCTGCTCATCCGGCGTTAATGTCAGTGTACCGCCGCCGCTGGTCATGATCTGACGGTTAAAGCCGTTCGCGAAATTATCTTCACCGCGATGGGAATACTGGCCATTCACTTTCATACTCAGCAGGTTATCCACCAGCGGACCGGCGGCAAAGAAGCTGCCCTGCCCGGTGTTACCGCTGTCTTTGCGTTCGGTAATGGTTGCATCTGTCCGGACGCTCGCATGCCACTCACCCTGCGCTTTCCGCGTGATAATATTGATAACCCCGCCCATGGCATCCGAACCATACAGTGAAGACATCGGTCCGCGCACCACTTCAATGCGATCAATCGCAGTCAGCGGCGGCAACCATCCCTGTTCAATTCCGGAGTTATCACTATTAGGGCGCGTTTCGCGGCTGGCAACCCGTTTCCCGTCCACGAGGATCATGGTGTACTTCGGATCCATCCCGCGGATACTGATATCTGACGAGCTGCCGCCGCCGGTGACCACAACACCCGGCACATCTTTCAGGGCATCAGTCACATCGCGGTAGGCTTTATCTTCCAGTTGTTCGCGTGAAACAACGGAGATAGTCGCCGCAGCATCCTCAATTTTCTGCTGGAAGCCGGATGCGGTGGTAACCACAATCACGTCTTCTTTATTTGCAGCCTGAGCAGCCATCACCTGAGCGGCGAGTGCTGCCATAACACATACCGCCACTTTTCTTTTTGAAAAAATAACCATTCTTTTGATTCTCCAAGAGATAATATATTTATGGACAATCGACATTCGCTCTGAGGGATTTATATCCCTTTTTTTAAATAATAATGACCCTGCCATTGCAGGCATCCGTCATTATTTTATTACCTTTTATAAGGTTATTTGTTTTTATAAAAATAAATCATACAGAAAACAATGTATTATCAGCGCATAAAATATATGCAGCATGCAGATAATCACCCTCTGCGGAAATATATTCCGCAGAGAATAAAAAAGAATATGTAATATAAACCGGTTTTATTATGCCAGCACCGCAACCGCGCGCGGCACCAGGCCATCAATAACAACATGCGGCACAGACTGCGAGCAGTGCTCAATACGGCCGCGCACACCATAAACGGTTGCCAGGCTGTCCGGCGTAATAACCGCTTCCGGATCCCCTTCCGCAATTAAATTCCCGTCTTTCAGCATTAATATATGATCACCGTGACGCAGTGCGATATTAATATCATGCACAACCACCACCGTAATAATATTCCGGCGCTGAGTTTCACGGCGTACCAAATCCATTACGTGATACTGATAATTTAAATCCAGCGCACTTAACGGCTCATCCAGTAATAACAGTGTCGGCTGACGGATTAATGATTGCGCCAGCCCGACTAATTGTTTCTGACCGCCGGATAACTGATCCAGATAATGCAGCGCCAGATGTTCAATGCCTAATTGTGACAGCAGAGACATCACTTCCTGCTCACTGTCGCGGTCAGAAATACCGCCTGAAGCCCGCTGTGCAACAATCACGGATTCCAGCACATGCAGGTGCACCCCGGCAGGCAGTGTCTGCGGCAGATAAACCACCTGCTTCGCGCGTTCGGCAAAATTCATCCGCGTCAGATCATGACCGTCGAGCAGTAACTGCCCCTCTGCCTTGTTCAGACCGGCCAGGGAGCGCAGCAGGGTGGATTTCCCGCTGCCGTTCGGCCCGAGCAGCACGGTGATTTTACCGCGCGGCAGAGGCTCAACATTCAGGTCTTCAATGATTTTCCGTTTCGGATAACCGGCATTGAAGTGTTTAATCTGTAACCCGCTCTGAGCAGACATTGCATTCAAATCCATCTTACATGCTCCCTTTATGACGCAGGATCATGCTCAGGAAGAACGGCACACCTACCAGTGATGTTACAATACCAACCGGAATAATCACCCCCGGTATCAGGTTTTTCGAGGCAATGGATGCCATCGACAGGACCAGCGCCCCGATTAATGCACTCGCCGGCAGATAGAAACGGTGATCCTCACCGAACATCATGCGAGCAATGTGCGGCGCGACCAGGCCGATAAACGCAATCGGGCCGACAAAAGCCACCGCCAGCGCAGTCAGAATACTGATACGCAGCAGCGTACCGAGACGCAGACGGCGCACGTTAATACCAAAACTGACAGCGCGATCTTCGCCGAGGCGCAGTGCGGTCAGTTTCCACGAGTTACTCATGGAAATCGGCAGCAGAATGGCAAAGGCCAGTGTCATCACACCCAGTTTTACCCAGGTGGCGCGCGCCAGGCTGCCCATCGTCCAGAAAACCAGCCCCTGTAAGGTGTCTTCCGTGGCGATAAACTGCATCATTGATACCAGTGCGTTAAAGGTAAAGACCATTGCGATACCGAATAACACCACACCGGAGGTTGCCACTCGTGTCCAGCGGGTGATGCCGTCAAGCATCAGCGCGGAAAACAGGGCAAAAATAAAGGCGTTCGCGGAAACAAACCACTGATCCGGTACGCCCGGAATACCAATTCCGAGGACTATCGCCAGCGCCGCACCAAACGATGCGGCGTTGGAGACGCCGAGGGTAAACGGACTCGCCAGCGGGTTATTGAGGATGGTCTGCATCTCTGCCCCGGCAAGACCGAGAGACATGCCGACCACCACGGCCATCAGGGCATACGGCAGACGTATTTCCCAGACAATCACACGGGTGCCCGCGGATACACTTTCCGGCGACACCAGGGTCTGCCAGAGTGCATCAAGGGTCAGCCCGGACGGCCCCATGGTGAAATCGAGCACCACGGTACAGAGTATTACCGCAACCACCGCAAACATCCACATCAGCCGCCTGCGCAGTACACGCCGGTAATGTGATTTCACATCACAGCTTAATTCACTGCCTGCCTGTTCCGGCTTCGTCTGTAGCATTGCTTCTGTGGTAATACTCATTATTCAAATACCTGCTGACTACTTAAAATTATTTACCGCTGACCCAGTATGTGCCGGTTGGTTCGACAGCCAGGAACTGACTGTACATTTCATCCATGGTTTTCTTCGGATCCAGATCTTTAAACTGCTCCGGATAGAACCACTTGGCAAAGGCCTGCGCGGCAATCACGTTATAAGGTGAGTTATAATAGTTGTGCCAGATAGCATAGTCACGCCCTTCTTTCACTGCGGTCAGGGTATTAATGCCCTTACGCTCAGTAATGGCTTTCAGGCTGGCTTTGGCATCCGCTTCTGTTGCCTGCGCACCCAGCTGAACACCCGCATCGGTGCTGCCCGGGGCTTTCGCGCCGCTGACCAGATAAATATCCGGATCCGCCGCAATCACTTTCTCCAGGTTCATGGTACCCAGTGGTGTCGGCAGAACGTCTTTGGCGATGTTTTTACCGCCCGCCAGATCGATAAAGTTACCGAGGTTACCGTTACCGGCAGTACCGCAGCAGTCAGGGAAAGACCCGGCGCGCAGATCGATAAACACGGTCGGTTTTTTATCTTCCGGGATTTTGTCTGTCACGTCAGTGACTAACTTCATCTGCTTCTGATAGAAATCTTCAAAGGCTTTGGCTTTTTCTTCGCGGTGCAGCACTTTACCCAGCACACGCATACCCGGCAGAGTGTTTTTCAGCGGTTCGTTGCGGAAATCCACAAAGACAACCGGGATACCGGCTTTTTCCAGCTGACCGACCAGCTCGCTGTTTTTACCCGGTCCGTGACCGGCCAGGCCGAAAATAGCCACATCCGGATTGAGGGTTAATACTTTTTCTGCACTGACGCTGTCCTCTGTCGTGTTACCGATCAGCGGGATCTTGTCGATTTCCGGGAATTTAGCTTTGTAGACAGCATAAGACTGCGGGTCGAGTTTGCGGAAGTCACCCTGCCAGCCGGCAATACGTGCCAGTGGTTTGTCCCCTTCCAGCAATGCCACCGCGTGGATCATACGCCCTTCCCCTAACAGGATGCGCTCCACTTTTTCCGGTACTTCCACCGTACGCCCTGCGGCATCAACCACTGTTTCCGCCCATGCTGCGCTGCTCATCAGAACAGCCCCTGCTGCCAGGCTCATGGTCAGCCCTTTTGCTACAGATACTAATTTCACGTTACCGACTCCTGTTATCTGTCAGAAATTGGCGTTAACAATAAAGCAAATAAGAACCCTTATCAATACGGAATAATTATCTTCCTCATTACAATATTCGTTATCATCAGGTGATAGCGATATATCGAAAGATAATCTGTAAGTGATATTCATTATTAACAGATAAAACGACTGACTTAACGGATAAACACAGTTTCAACCCGTAAATACCCCTGCAAAGCCTGTAACGACAAACATAAAAAAAACCTGACCAGGATCGTCAGGTTTTTTATCAATTTACGTGATATGTCACAAAATCGGGTCACACAGCCTTATTTATGGCTGGCCGGAAAGTCCATTTCGCCGTAGCGGACAAACTTAGTACGCTTAACAATTTTATAACCAAACCAGATGGCGAAGAACAGCGGCAGACCGATATAGGTCGCGACCACACCCACCCAGTCAATCTGATCCTGCAGGAAGGCTTCGTAGTTCTGACCGAGGGTGATGGTCAGACACAGAATAAAGGCGAAGATCGGGCCGACCGGGAAGAAACCGGAGCGGTACGGCAGATCGTTCAGGTCATAGCCCTGCTTAATATAGCCTCTGCGGAAACGGTAGTGGCTGATGGCAATCCCCAGCCAGGCGATAAAGCCGGTCATCCCCGAGGCATTCAGCAGCCACAGATACACAGACTGGTTACCGAACATCGATGTCAGGAAGCAGAGCGCAGCAATCACCGTCGTGGCAATCAGCGCGTTACGCGGCACACCGCCTTTGGACAGTTTGGCAAACAGTTTCGGTGCTTTGCCGGATTTTGCCAGGGTGTACAGCATACGGGTGGAGGCATACATCCCGGAGTTACCCGCAGACAGTACCGCTGTCAGGATAACCGCGTTCATCACTGCTGCCGCAGAGAGCAGACCGGCGCGTTCAAAGACCAGGGTGAACGGACTGACGCTGATATCGGTTTCATCATTACGCAGCAGATTCGGGTCGGTGTACGGGATAATCAGGCTGATCACCAGAATCGCCAGCACATAGAACAGCAGGATACGCCAGAACACCTTACGCACCGCTTTCGGAATATTTTTGGCCGGATCTTTGGATTCACCGGCAGCGATACCGATAAGTTCTGTTCCCTGGAAGGAGAAGCCGACAATCATGGCCACCCCGATCATCGCGGCAAACCCGCCCTTGAACGGTGCCTCGCCGACAGTCCAGTTATGCCAGCCAGCACCTTCCCCGCCTTTCATAATGCCGGTGATCATCATCACGCCGACAACAATAAACAGGATAACGGTACTGACCTTAATTAAGGAGAACCAGTATTCCGCCTCACCGAATCCTTTTACAGAGATAAAGTTAAGCAGGAACATGATGGCGAGGAACGCCGCACTCCAGACCCAGCCCGGAATCTGATCTGCCGGGAACCAGTAGGTCATCACCAGCTGTGCTGCCACCAGGTCAACCGCGATAGTCACCGCCCAGTTGTACCAGTAGTTCCAGCCCAGTGCGAAACCGAAGCCTTCATCCACATATTTGGCGCCGTAAGTGGCAAATGAACCCGATACCGGCATATAGGCCGCGAGTTCGCCGAGGCTGGTCATCAGGAAATAGACCATCAGGCCGATAATGGCATAGGTTAACAGCGCCCCGCCGGGACCGGCCTGGGCAACAGTGGCACCGGAAGCGACAAACAGCCCCGTACCGATAGATCCGCCGATGGCGATCATCGCCAGATGGCGCGCCTTTAATTCACGGCGCAGTGTCTGCGGTTGTTCACCCGCGATTTGATTTGCTTGCTGAGACATTACAATCCTGTTTCATGTAGTTATTTTCATCCACTGAGCGTGATTGTAGCGAAATCCCGGGACTGTACCCAGCAAATATGCGGCATTATAAGATACCTGCATAATCGCTGCGGAATTATAAGCACCCGGCTTATAATTTGCCTCAGCTGCCCGCCGGAAACCGGCGGCAGAAGAAACAGATGCCGCGTCAGCGGCAATAGGTCAGGAAGGTATTGAGGGCGTTGGAGATATGTTTCTGACGGTGATAAATCCGGAAAAGTGTGCGGTTGAGGGTAAGCCCGGCAATCTTCACCTCTGACAACAGCCCGTTACTCAGCTGTTCGGCAATCACCCGCCGCGACAGACAACTGACCCCGCGCCCGAAGCGTACCGCGTGTTTGACGGCCTCGGAATTCCCCAGCTCCATTTCCACGCGGAAACCCGGCAGACGGTTAAAGAGGATCTGATCCAGCACTTCCCGCGTACCCGAACCGCGTTCACGCAGAACCCAGGCCACATTTTTCAGATCATCAGGAGTCACATTGCTTTTCTGACTGAGCGGATTATCCGGGCTGCAGAAAATCACCAGCTCATCTTCCAGCCACGGCTCGGTAATCAGTTCCGGGGAATGGCAGACCCCTTCGATAAGCCCCATATCCGCGCGGAACTCCAGCACGGCTTTAATCACTTCCTCAGTATTAGCGATAAATAATTCAACCGGTGTATTTTCATGCACTGCACGGTATGCCCCCAGCATTTCCGGCAGCATATAGTTGCCGATGGTGGTACTGGCCGCAAAACGCAATGCCCCCGCATCGGTTTTAAACAGCTGTTCAATTTCACCGGCCTGCTCGAGCAAAGCAATGGCTTTCGGATACAGCAGCCGCCCGTGCTCATTGGTCACCAGCCGTTTACCGACCCGGTCAAACAGCTGAACATTCAGCTGATTTTCCAGATCCGTCAGAGAGGCACTCACGGCGGACTGTGAAAGCGCCAGCTGCTGGGAAGCTTGTGTCGTCGAACCGGACTTCTGAACTTCTGTAAAGACTTCGAGCTGTCTCAGTGTGATGCGCATAGCAAAGCGCTCCCTTATTTTATCCCGATTATTATCATCATATTAACATTATACTTATAATTTAACATTGCCATTACCGCTAACCTGATTTTTAGGTTGATTATAGAATTATAATGAATTTTAAAAATATTACGCTTTCCGCTATGCTTTGCACATCGTTATTCCTTTTTGTGAGTTACTTATGTCTGAAAGTCATATCAAAACCGAAAAAGCCCGCTGCACAGCAAAACCGATGTGGCTGAGACTACTTCCGGGCTTTGTCCTGGCGGGGGTTCTGACCACCGCCGCTATGCTGCTCGGGGAAATGCCCTGGTTTATCAACCTCGGGCTGGGCGCACTGACACTGGCTATTCTGCTGGGGATTATTGCCGGTAATACCGTTTACCCGCATATCAAGCCACAGTGCGAAGCCGGGGTGGGGTTTGCCAAACACTATTTTTTACGGGCGGGGATCATCCTGTACGGCTTCCGTCTGACATTTCAGCAGATTGCCGATGTCGGGATCAGCGGCGTGATTATTGATGCCGTGATGCTGACCAGCACCTTCCTGATCGCCATGTATATCGGCCGTAAATGGTTCGGGCTGGACAGAGAAACCGTCATTCTGATTGGTGCAGGCAGCAGTATCTGTGGTGCGGCAGCGGTGATGGCCACCGAGCCGGTGGTTAAAGCCCCGGCAAGTAAAGTGGCGGTTGCGGTCTCTACCGTGGTGATTTTCGGCACCATCGGTATCTTCCTGTACCCGTGGCTGTTCCATCTCAATGCCGCGCTGGGCTGGCTGCCGTTCACCGACATGAGTTTCGGGGTGTATGCCGGGTCTTCCGTGCATGAAGTGGCTCAGGTGGTGGCGATTGGTCACACCATCAGCCCGGATGCGGAAAACAGCGCCGTGATCAGTAAAATGATCCGCGTGATGATGCTGGCGCCGTTCCTTCTGATCCTGTCTCAGTATCTGAGCCGTCAGAAAAGCAGTACCAGGGGCGCGGCGAAGGAAAAATCCAAAATCACTATCCCGTGGTTTGCCGTCTTCTTTATTCTGGTGGCCGGATTTAACTCCTTCCATCTGATCCCGGAAATTATTGTCCGCCAGATTATTGTGCTCGATACCATTCTGCTGGCGATGGCAATGGTGGCACTCGGCCTGACCACTCACGTCAGTGCTATCCGCCAGGCCGGTATCAAGCCGATGCTGATGGCGCTGGTGCTGTTCGGCTGGCTGATTGGCGGCGGTGCGGCAATTAACCTGCTTATCCCGCTGATCACCGGTTGATCCTGCCCTTCTTTCTGTGATATCCCGGTTGTGCGGCCGGGATATCCTGTCACTGCATTCTCCGGTTCCTTATGCCATAATCGGCACAAAGAAGGAGAAAAACCAATGAAATATGTCGGAGCACACGTCAGCGCCGCCGGTGGTGTTGATCAGGCAGTTATCCGTGCGCATGAACTGGGCGCCACAGCCTTTGCCCTGTTCACCAAAAATCAGCGCCAGTGGAAAGCTGCCCCCCTGCCGGAAAACGTCATCGCGGCCTTTAAGGCCAACTGCAAAAAATACGGCTACGGCCACGGGCAGATCCTGCCCCACGACAGCTATCTGATTAACCTCGGCCATCCGGAAACGGAAGCACTGGAAAAATCCCGCGAGGCATTTCTTGATGAATTGCAGCGCTGCGAACAGCTCGGGATCGACCGTCTGAATTTCCATCCCGGCAGCCACCTCAATAAGATTGAGGAAAAGGCTTGTCTGGCGCGGATCGCGGAATCCATTAATATTGCGCTGGATAAAACCAGCGGTGTGATTGCCGTGATTGAAAATACCGCCGGACAGGGAAGCAACCTCGGGTTCCGCTTTGAGCAACTGGCCGCCATTATTGAGGGCGTGGAGGATAAATCCCGCGTTGGTGTCTGTATCGATACCTGCCACGCGTTTGCCGCCGGGTATGATCTGCGGACACCGGAAACCTGCAAAGCCACGTTTGCGGATTTTGAAAGCATTGTCGGGTTTGAGTATCTGAAGGGCATGCACCTGAATGATGCAAAAAGTGAATTCGCCAGCCGTGTTGACCGTCACGATAGTCTCGGTCAGGGTAAAATCGGCAATGCGCCGTTTGAGTTTATTATGAAAGATAAACGGTTCGACGGCATCCCGATGGTACTGGAAACCGTGAATCCGGATATCTGGGCGCAGGAAATTGCCTGGCTGAAATCGCTGGAAAAATAACCCGGGTTATACCACCGGGCTGAGTTTAATTTTTGCCATCATTGCCGCCAGTTCGGCGCGGTCACGGACACCGACACCGGGCTGGCTCACTGCCAGTGCAGACACCGCTGTCGCCATCCGCAGCGTGTGTTCGCTGCTCTGGCTCATCAGCAGGCCGTATACCAGGCCGCCGACCATTGAATCCCCTGCCCCGACAGTGCTCACCACCTCACAATGCGGCGGCAGTGCACGCCAGGCACCGGAGGCATTCACCCACAGCGCCCCTTCCTGTCCCAGCGAAATCACCACATGGGCAATGCCTTTGTCCCGCAGGGCATGGGCGGCGTCAATCACATCCTTCAGTTCCGGCAGCGGTTTACCCGCCCAGATCTCAAGTTCATGACGGTTGGGCTTCACCAGCCACGGTGTAGCTTTCAGACCTGCCACCAGCGCCTCACGGCTGCTGTCAAAAATAATGCACGGGCACAGCTGACGCAGGCGGCTCATCCAGGTGGTAAACCACGCCGGATCCACGCCTTCCGGCAGACTGCCGCTGACCACCACCATATCGAACTGCCCGAGCCAGGTCAGTGAATCGGCCATAAACTTCTGCCATTCGCTCTCGGTGATACGGAAACCGGAAAAATTCAGATCCGTCACCGAGCCGCTGTTTTCGGTCAGTTTCACGTTGATCCGGGTGCGTCCCGGGATCACATGGAAGCGGTTTGCCAGCCCGTTTTCACTGAAAAAATGCTGGAATTCTTCCTGATTATCTTTCCCCAGAAAGCCGCTGACAGTCACATCCACCCCGAGATCTCTCAGGACTTTGGCGACATTAATGCCTTTTCCCGCAGGATGTAACCCTACCGTTCTGACACGGTTCACCTCGCCCGGGACAAGGGACGGACACATTCCCACAAGGTCATAGGCCGGATTTAAGGTAATTGTGGCTACTCGACGGGTCATCAGCCGGGTGCTCCCTCTGTTATTTTTGGCTAACGGGTTATAATCATTAGTAATATAATGCAGCATGATACAATAGCTGCTTTTGAATCGTTTCAGTTATAACACAGACAGGCAGATATTCTATGCTCTGAATCATTCATTTTGCAGGAAGATATTGTCAAAAACAGACAGGCTGTCACTCCGGCGCACGGAAGTGTACCATAGCGCCCGCAATCTGATTAAAAAGAAGGAAAAAATAATGTCAGTCGTCGTTGGTACCGGGGTGGTTATTGTCAACAGCAAAGGTGAAGTGCTGCTGGGTAAACGCAGCGGCAAACATGCGCCATACTGGTCCATTTTCGGGGGACATGTTGATCCCGGTGAAACCTTTGAAGCCTGCGCTATCCGTGAAATTCAGGAAGAGATCGGCATTACCCTTACTGACCCGAAGGTTATCGGTCTGTGCAATAACCTGGAAACATACCGGGCGGAAGGCAAGCACACGGTATCAGTCTGCCTGCTGGCACACTATGACAGCGATACGCTGCCGGTGATCCGGGAGCCGGATAAATTTGACGGCATTATCTGGTGCTCTCCGGATAATCTGCCCGAACCGCATTTTGAAGCCAGCCGCAACGCCATTCATCTGTGGCAGACCAATCAGTTTTATCTGACAAAATAATCCGTTACATGCCGCACCTGACTACCGGGGCGGTAATTGCTCATTTATCATTCAATCACACACAATTACGCGGATTTATCAGTTTATCTGCTTTACAACCTTTTTTTGCCGCCGTATCATCAAGCTAGTACACGGAGCTGAGTAACCGGAGGATTTATTTAATGAGCAGCGACGCAATAACACAAACCAAACGCCCTTCCGTCCTGGGCGGTGCCATGATTATCGCCGGTACCGCTGTCGGTGCAGGCATGTTTTCCATCCCTGTGATGACAGCGGGTGTCTGGTTTACCGGCTCCGTTCTGCTGCTGATTTACACCTGGTTTTGTATGTATACCTCCGGGCTGATGATCCTCGAGGCAAACCTCAATTATCCGTCAGGCTCCAGCTTTCACACCATTACCAAAGATCTGCTGGGTAACGGCTGGTCAGTAATTAACGGGCTCTCCATCGCCTTTGTGCTCTATATTCTGACTTATGCATATATCTCGGCCGGTGGTTCGATGTTACAGGAGAACCTGGCAGCACGCGGACTCAATATCACCCCGGCGATGAGCGGGATTTTCTTTGCTGCCGTGGTGGCCGTGATTGTCTGGATTTCCACCAAAGCCGTTGACCGTCTGTGCACCATTTTAATCGGCGGGATGGTGATTGCATTTGTGATGTCCGCAGGCGGCATGATCACGGAAGTGAAAACCGCGGTATTATTTAACACACAGGACCCGGAAGCCCGCTATCTGCCGTATGCACTGGTAGCGCTGCCGTTCCTGCTGACCTCATTCGGCTTCCACGGTAACGTGCCGGGTCTGGTGAAATATTACCGTAATGACGCGAAATCCGTCGTGCGCAGTCTGCTTATCGGCTCCCTGATTTCACTGGTGATCTATATCTTATGGCAGCTGGCCGCCCAGGGTAACGTCCCGCGTGAAAACTTTAAGCAGGTTATCGCGGAAGGCGGCAATATCACCGCGCTGTTAAGCCAGATGAAAGCCGCTATCAACAGTGACACTACGGTGCAGTTACTCAATGCCTTCAGTTATATGGCGCTGGCCAGCTCCTTCCTCGGGGTGTCGCTGGGACTGTTTGACTACATCGCTGACTTCTTTAAGTTTAAGGATAACGGCACCGGACGCCTGAAATCCGCCGTGTTTACCTTTGTTCCGCCGGCGATTCTGGCAGTGCTGTACCCGGACGGGTTCCTGTATGCCATCGGTTATGCCGGGCTGGCAGCAACCATCTGGGCGGTGATTGTCCCGGCGCTGATGGCAAAAGCCACCCGCCGCCGCTTCCCGCAGGCAGCCTACCGTGTGCCGGGCGGCAATGCGATGATCATCTTTATCATTCTGTTCGGGCTTCTCAACGCCGTCACACATATTTTATCCATGATGGATCTCCTGCCGGTTTACCGCTGATTTCACCCGGATATCACACCCGCTGCATTTCTGCAGGCGGGTGTGATAATTTGGGCTTGCACATTGGAAAAACTGCGAGTAATTTTGTCGCCAATCGGCAGGCTTTAAGGCCTGCTTTACTATTGATGTTCATTATGTAACGGGACAAATTATGGCAAAAGCCAATGAAATTAAACGCGGAACCGCAGTGAGCTATAACGGCAAGCTGCTGATGGTCAAAGATATCGATGTCCAGACGCCAAGTGCCCGCGGGGCCAGCACCCTGTATAAAATGCGTTTTACTGATGTCCGTACCGGTCAGAAAGTGGAAGAGCGTTTTAAAGGCGATGATATTATTGAGACCATTACCTTAACCCGCCGCGCTGTTCAGCTCTCTTATGTTGATGGTGATGAGTATGTCTTTATGGATGATGAAGACTTCACGCCGTATCCGATGAAAAAAGATCAGATCGAAGAAGAACTGCTGTTTATTCCCGAGGAAGGTCTGCCGGGTATGCAGGTACTGACAATGGATGGCCAGGTGCTGGCGCTGGAGTTACCGCAGACTGTCGATATGGAAATCGTTGAAACCACCCCGGGCATCAAGGGTGCATCCGCCAGTGCACGGACCAAACCGGCAACCATGCCGACCGGGCTGGTGATTCAGGTGCCTGAATACCTGAGTAACGGTGAAAAAATCCGCATTCATATCGCGGAACGCCGTTATATGGGCCGCGCGGATTAATTCCCGCAGCCGGTAAAAACTGCCTGTTACCGGGTTACCGGTTTTCTGCACATTGCGGAGACCGGCTGACCCGCCGTTCTTTTCCCGTCCTTCAGAAATAATCCACCCGCAGATACGCTTCCCGGCGCTCTTCATTCAGCACCGTGTAAGACGTACGCCCCATTGACTGCGGCAGACGCCCCTGCACAAGTTCACCTTCAGCGATACTGTCCTGCACACTGGCAGGCTCTCCGTTGCGCAGGCAGCGATATTCAAATGACGGCTGACTGTTCTGCGGCTGTTCCGCCGCCGGGACACTGACCTCACAGGCGGCATTCACCACACTGCCGGACAGCAGAATCGTCCCTTCACTGACACCGGCTGCCGCACCCGGTGTGATAACTGACAAGCTTAACAACATACCACTGAAAATAGCCTTAAGATGATTCATCACAGGCACCTCACTGTTGTTTCGTCAGACTGACGACCAGCGTGTTAACGTTACCGCTGTATCTGTTATAACGCGCCGGACACAAAAAAAGAAGAGGAAACAGATATCGTGGTGTGATACGTCACACGATTTTTCCGGTTTCCTCTGAATGCATTAATTGTGATTCTCAGTCTGCATTAAAGATAACTGACAATAACCATCGCTATCAGCTTACTGTCATCCATCCAGTGAAGTTTTGCATCACCCATATTGGCCGGTATCAAATCAGAAACTGACCGGGTATTACGGGTAATAGTCTGGGTATTCAGCCGCTCTTTTTTCATCCCGGAGCGGTAACAGCGGGAACTGATGTCATTGGTCTGAAAGTCCATTGCACAGGGGCCTTCAACAATCGCACCATGAAAAATGATCACACCCGATGCTGTCTGGCCTTTACTTTCAGTTGCCGGAGCAAAACTGCTCATTAATAAGCCTGCAGCAGCGATAAAGAACTGTAGCTTTTTCATAACGTACCTCTTCAGATAAGTATTCACGGAGGCAATCCGTTACCGCCGGGATGAAAAATATTCGCTTATTCCTTATCGACAATAGGTCACTAATCTTTACTGCGCTATAACAAACAGCCGTATTTTTAGTACACCTTCAGCGTTATAATCTGAAATTCCTTATTTTATGATATGCATTCGGCTTTATTAACTACATCACTCTCTTCACTTATGATTATAGACGCCACCACGAAACCAACAACTTTTACATAAAAATAACATGCGTTATTTCCCTTTTTCTGTATAAACCCTTATCCGTATTTCTGTCAGACTATCCGGAACTATTTCCGTAATAATATTTTATTATCATCAGGTTTTGTCATGGCAGTACAACGCATCACACTTCCGCTTTTTATCAGCCTCGCCGGTATCATGCTGTTTCTTTCCTGGTACCTGCCGGTTGATCACGGCTGGTGGGCGCTACCTGACCATGCTGTTTTCCGTTTTTTCAATACCCCGCTCGCCGGTAATCATTCACTGGCTGTATTTATTGCGGTTATTAACAACCGGGCATTTGATCTGGCAGCACTCCTGCTGATGGGACTTATCTATTATGCGGCTTTCCGCAAACAGGACAGCGACGGTAAACGCCGTCTGGTAATGGCAGGTGTGGTGATGGTAATAAGTGCGGTACTGATTAATCAGGCCGGACAGGCAATTCCTTTTAACCGCCTCAGCCCGACACTGGAACTGGACGCTGTTCACCGTGTCAGCGATATCACCGGGATCTTTACAAAAGATGCCTCAAAAAGCAGTTTTCCGGGCGACCACGGGCTGATGCTGATCATTTTTGCCGCCTTTGTCTGGCGTTATGCCGGATTCCGTTATTTTGCGGCAGCAGTTTTGCTGACAATTATATTTTCTTTACCGCGGATAATGGCCGGTGCACACTGGTTCAGCGATATTATGGCCGGTTCGCTGTCACTGGCACTGATCACGGTTCCCTGGATTTTACTGACACCGCTGAGTGATCAGTGTGTAAATTTTCTGGTACGCCATATGCCCCGTTTATCCGATATTACAAAGAAAATTTCACATTAGTTAAACATATTTGACATCACATCCTGATTGTTTCGCTGACAAATTTAAGGTTTTGTAAATAACAGGTTTTTTCCCTCGCCATTTCCGGCACCTTTATGTAGTATCAATCCGTCCGATTATTAGGAATTGATTAATTTCACCGATAATTACGCCTTTACGGATGACTGATTAATTTTTCCTCAGTAATTGTTCATGGATATTAAACGTGCCGTTCCGCACGTTTTTAGAATAAACATATTGTGCACATACACAGATTTAATTAGTGTTGATATGTTTTGTTTTTTAAAGTGACGTTTGTCACATAAGGACTGCAAGGGAAAACTCACACATGGTCACATCTCAACCAATTCTGAGATATATCACCCGGATTGTTCCGGCATTGATTATCGCGGCGACATTGTCAGCATGCAGTACATCTCCAAATTCAGCCCGTCAAGTTCAATCTGAAACCCGTACAAACAGCTTTATCTTGCAAGCGTCTCAGGATGAATTCGAACAGTTAGTTAATAATGTTGATGTTAAATCCAAACTGATGTCTCAGTATGCCAGCTGGAAAGGCGTTGCTTACCGCCTCGGCGGCACCACCCGCTCCGGTATTGATTGCTCCGCATTTGTCCGTCAGACTTTCCTTGACCAGTTCGGTATGGAACTGCCGCGTTCAACCGCAGAGCAGCAGTCTGTCGGCACCAGCGTAAAACGCGCTAAATTACAGGCCGGCGACCTGGTGTTATTTAAAACCGGAAAACGTCAGCGCCATGTCGGTATTTATGTCGGCAATGACAAATTTGTCCATGCATCCACTTCAAACGGTGTTATCGTCTCAAACATGACGGATAAATACTGGAACAACCGTTATTACGACGGACGCCGTTTAATTAAATAATACATTCACTCCCTTGCAGTGTATTATTTAACAAGAAAAAGCTTCCTTTTCAGGAAGCTTTTTTTATGTCTGCATTTTATCAGAATCCGTCACACAGAACGGCAGTGTTACCTGTCAGAACGGGTAACGGGCAGAAATATTCTCCGCAATTGCCGCCCCTGCGGTTTTCAGGGCACACAGTGCGGTACTTTCATCATCACTGTGTAAAAACAGGCACGGCTCCCCTTCCCAGGTCAGGATCAGACTATCAATCTGTAATCCTTCCAGGTGCGACCGGATGGCGCACAGTGCATCGTATGTTGAATGGTGGCCGTGACTCAGTAATTTTAAACCGGTCAGGCTGTCTTCCCTGCTCTGCAAAGATTCCGGTAACGCCTCTAACCGGCGGCCGTCATCATTACCGGCAAGCCGGTAATGCTGTGGCAGGCGGGAAACAACTGAAAGCGCATTACTATTCACACTATTATCCTGTCTTACTGTGCCGGTGAATCATCTGAAATAAATTTTCCGACCCAATCCTTCGGAATTAACGAACATTCTGTGTTCACGGATGATGAAACGCCGGTGATTTACTCCCGATCCGGTAATAAAACACATTGTGCTCTTTCGCCGGATGTTAACATCATCAATCCAATTACCTCTATTTGTATACTGTTTTGTTAATTTTCTCAACTGATTTATTTTATATCATATAGCTTAAATTGAATGAAGAAGGATATAATTCCGCGCTGTAATGACCCGCATACCCGTAAATACGATGAAATATCAGTTAATTATATAATTAAGAGAAAGGCGTACGATATTATACGTTACTTTCTGCCGTGAAACAGAATTCACATTAGTGTAACTTTTCATGACTCAGATCAACCAAATGACGACTGAGTAGTTATCCGGAGTAATCATTCGACTATTACTGATATTCGGGAAATGACCGGCCCGGAGACACCCGGACCGGCAACAGGGAAAGGAAATCAGGCAAAACGCCGTGCGTACAGCACCAGAGAGGCGGCAATCAGAATACATAGCGCCATCGCGCCGACCATCGGCCAAACCGTTGTCATGTCAAATGAAGCCACCACCGCACCGACACCCGCACCGATACCAAACCGCAGCACACCGGCCAGTGATGAGGCGGTACCGGCCATATGCGGATAATCATCCAGAATCACCGCCATGGCATTTGATGTGATCATGGCAATATTCCCCACATAGCAGGCCACACCTATCATCAGAGCCACAAAGCCGAGATCGGCGGATGCGGCCAGTACCAGCCAGCATCCGGCCAGCAACTGCACCACCAGCCCGGTGCGCAGCATATTCAGTGCACCGAAACGGCGGACATAACGGCTGTTAATGGTGGTCATAATAAACAGGAAAACAATATTCAGCGCGAAGCAGTAACCGAATTCCAGCTCCGTCAGCCCGTAAAGCTGAATGTAAACGAATGACCCGGCCGATAAAAACGAAAACATCCCGGCAAATGAAAAGCCGGATGCCACCATATAACACAGTACCCGCTTCTGGCGGAACAGTGTAACAAACTGGCCGAGCATGATCCGCAGCCGGAACGGCTGACGCCGCTCTTTCGGCAGGGTTTCGCGGATAAAGAACAGCACCAGCAGTGCAGCGATCAGCGCGGCAATCATGATGGTCCAGAAAATCGCGTGCCAGCTGAACCAGAGCATCATCATACCGCCCATGATCGGTGCCAGCAGCGGTGCCACTGTCATTACCAGCACCACAAACGACATACTGCGGGAGAATTCATCTTTGGTGAACATATCGCGCATCAGGGCGTTGATCACCACACTTGCCGCAGCCGCTGCAAAGCCGTGCAGCCCGCGCATCCCGATAAAGGTACCGATATCCTGAGACATCGCACACCCGGCGGAGGCCAGGGCGAAAATCAGTGTTCCCCCGAGGATCACCGGCTTGCGGCCGAGCGCATCCGCCATCGGACCGTATACCAGTTGCCCGGCGGCGAAACCGATCAGGTAACTGTTGAGTGTCATCTGGACATCGCCCTCAGTGACACCAAAGTCACGGGCGATGGTCGGCATGCTTGGCAGATACATATCGATAGCCAGAGGCATCAGCATCGATAACAGCCCCAGGATAAAAATCAGGCCGAAATAGGCCGAACGTTGCACTTGCACGCCTGTTACTCCGTATTGGATTCAGTAAAAAAGGTGTTCAGAGAACCGACTGAATTTCCTCATCAGTCAGCGGGCGGTATTCCCCCGGCGCCAGGCTGTCATCCAGCACAATGCCGCCGATACGCTCGCGGTGCAGTTCGTCCACATGGTTACCGGCAGCGGCAAACATACGTTTGACCTGGTGATAGCGCCCTTCGGAAATCGTCAGCCGCACATCCTGCGGGGTGATAATCTCGAGTTTTGCCGGTTTGGTCGGGTGCTGTTCGCCGTTAAGTAACACACCCTGCTCAAACAGCGCTGCGGTAGTGTCCGCCACCGGCTCCGCCAGGGTGACGCGGTAGGTTTTCTCGCAATGATGTTTCGGTGAGGTGATGCGGTGCGACCACTGCCCGTCGTCAGTCATCAGCACAAGCCCGGTGGTATCAATATCCAGCCGTCCGGCGGCATGCAGTTTATGGGCAACCGGCTCATCGATAAAATAAAGAATAGTCGGGTTAACCGGATCATCCGTTGAGCAGACATAGCCCTGCGGTTTATTCAGCATAAAGTAGCGCGGCCCGGTGACGTGTGTCATCACATTGCCGTCATACGCCACTTCGTTCTCCGCGCTGACTTTCAGTGCGCCGTTTTTCACGACCTCACCATCCACAGTCACCATCCCCGCACGCAGCTCTCTGGCCACAAGGTTCCGGCTGATACCCATCTGATGGGCAAGAAATTTATCTAATCGCATGAATGTCTCTTAAACCTGACGTGCCCGCAGCATACTGCCGGCTGATAAGCAGATAAAATGAAAGAATTTTGTTTGATAATAACCACAGTAATCATTATAACAACAAACCGTCAACATCACAGCGCCTTTCTGACGGCGCTTCCGCTATTTATCCGCCGTCATGCAGTCAATTGTCGCGCCCAAAGTGTGATATGCTGACGCCCTGATTTTGTCTGTTCCGCCGGAGTTTCTGTGACGTTTACCCTGCGCCCTTATCAGCAGGAGGCTGTTGATGCCACCCTGCTCTATTTCCGCAAACATACCACGCCTGCAGTGATTGTTCTGCCTACCGGGGCGGGAAAAAGCCTGGTGATCGCCGAACTGGCGCGGCTGGCACACGGCCGTGTGCTGGTGCTGGCGCATGTCAAAGAGCTGGTAGAGCAGAATCACAGTAAATATCAGGCTTACGGGTTAGATGCCGGTATCTATTCCGCCGGATTATCGCAAAAAGAGTCTTCACAAAAAGTCATTTTCGGCAGCGTGCAGTCTGTCGCCCGTAATACGGCGGACTTTGACGGCAAATTTTCCCTGCTGATTATTGATGAGTGCCATCGTATCAGCCTCAGCGAAGACAGTCAGTATCAGCAGGTGATACAGCATCTGCAGAAAAATAACCCGGCCCTGCGCATTCTCGGCCTGACAGCCACGCCGTACCGGCTGGGCAGCGGCTGGATCTATCAGTATCACTATCATGGCATGATCCGCGGCGATCATGAATGCTTCTTCCGCGATTGTATCTATGAACTGCCGCTGCGTTATATGGTCAGCCATCAGTATCTGGTGCCGCCGCAGCGGCTGGATATGCCGGTGCTGCAATATGATTTCTCACAGGTACCGGTCAGCGCCGCCGGGATGTTTGACACGCAGGTGCTGGCGCGGGAAGTGAAAAAACAAAAGCGGATCACACCGCGTATTGTCCGCCAGATTATTGAGTATGCCGCCCCCCGTCAGGGCTGCATGATATTTGCCGCCACGGTGGAACACGCGGCTGAAATTGTATCACTGCTGCCGCCGGGCGAAGCGGCACTGGTCAGTGCGGATACCCCGTCCGCAGAGCGGGAAACGATTATCCGGAATTTCAAGGCGCGGGAGCTGCATTATCTGGTCAACGTTTCCGTGCTCACCACCGGGTTTGATGCCCCGCATGTGGATGTGATTGCCATTCTGCGCCCGACAGAGTCAGTCAGCCTCTACCAGCAAATCGCCGGCCGCGGGCTGCGCCTGTCTCCCGGAAAAACGGAGTGTCTGATCCTCGATTACGCCGGAAACCCGCATGACCTTTATATGCCGGAAGTCGGCAATCACAAACCGAACAGCAAAAGCCAGCCGGTGCAGGTATTCTGCCCGTTGTGCGGCTTTGCTAATCTGTTCTGGGGATTATGTACCGACGACGGGCATATCATCGAGCACTATGGCCGCCGCTGTCAGGGAATTATTGATGCGGATGATGAATCCGCCCGTCATCAGTGCGATTTCCGTTTCCGCTTTAAACTCTGCCCGTCCTGTAACGGGGAAAATGATATTGCCGCACGGCGCTGCTGCCACTGTGATGAAATCCTCAGTGACCCGGACGACATGCTGAAAGCCGCACTGCGCCTGAAAGATGCCCTGGTGCTGCGCTGCGGCGGTATGGCGCTTTCTGCCGGACAGGATAACCGCGGTGAATGGCTGACCATAAACTATTACGATGAAGACGGCACCACTGTCAGCGAACGTTTCCGCCTGACCACCCCGGCACAGCGTTTTGTCTTTGAAAAACAGTTTCTGGCACAGCATCTGCGCGCACCCGGTGTGCCCTTTCAGTGGCAGGATGCAGAATCCGTGATCCGTCAGCAGGTACTGCTCCGTTACCCGGATTTTGTTGTCTCACGCAAAAAAGAGAACTACTGGCAAATCCGCGAAAAAATCTTTGATTATCAGGGGCGATTCCGCAAATCTGACAGTCTGGCATAACCCTGAGTGCTGCTTTTTTGGTTTTATACCGGGTTTCGTTTGCCGTTTGTCCGCATTTTCGGTAAAATGCACGCCGCTTCACCACGGGTAACCCTGCTGAAGCCAAATACCGACTTTGCTGCTGGGTCGCCTGTAGCAAAGATTTTTTTTACTCTTGTTAAAGAGAAAAGTTATGTTAACTATCAATGCTGAATTACGTAAAGAGCAGGGTAAGGGTGCGAGCCGCCGCCTGCGTCGCGCAAATAAGTTCCCTGCTATCGTTTATGGTGGCAACCAGGAACCTGTTTCCATCGAACTGGACCACGACGTCCTGATCAACCAGGAAGCTAAACCAGAATTTTACGAAGTTCTGAACCTGGTTATCGATGGTAAAGAAACCAAAGTGAAAGTACAGGCTGTACAGCGTCATCCGTTCAAGCCAAAACTGACACACATCGATTTCCTGCGCGCTTAATTACGCCACCTATCGAGCTTTAATCGGGACGCCGAGTAAATAACGCCGCTTTTGCGGCGTTATTTATTTCTGCTCTCACTATCCTTTATTACCACGGCGCTGTAACTGATCCCGCAGATTCGGCGGTGTCCCTTTTATCGTCAGGGTATCCGTGGCCGCATCCCAGAAAATCCGCTCCCCCAGTAACATCGCATCAAAATTAATGGTCAGCCCGCCGCCGCTGCCGGCAAATTTTGTCAGCTGACGTAATGTGCTGCGGTCCGCCGGGAAAGAATCCTCCAGTCCGTACTCTTTTTCCTGAGTAAACTGCGCAAAGCTCTGCTCACCCAGCGGCGGCAGTTCCGCAGACAGCTCTGTCAGCTGAATCTCTTCACCGCTCTGTAATTGCTCTGTGCAGTAATCAAACACCTGTTTGCGGTAAGACTGGCGCTCCTGTTTGTCCGCCTGAGCCTCCTCGCAGTAATCGTCCAGTGCCTGTAACAGGCCTTTGTTCTGGATTTTGGCATTAAAGCCTTCAGCGGCACCGAGGAAATCCATAAAGAAATCGGAGACTTTGCGACCGACACGGCCTTTGAGGAAGGTCAGGTAACGGCTGGATTCCGGATTGGTTTCCCATTCGGTCAGGTCAATACGGGCGATAATATCCGCATGCGGAATATCCAGATAATGGGTGCTGTTAAGCTCCAGGCTCTCGTTGACCAGCATGCTCTGGCAGCTGTCGAGTACCGCCACCAGCAGATACTCCACCGCCAGATAGCGGTAATGGGCAAATAACACCACACCGCCCTGGGCAAACGGGTATTTTGCCAGCTCATCCTTCAGGCGGACGGTTGCCGCACGGGTGAAGGCGTGAAACTCTTCCTCGCCCTGCCGCTGCAGACGCAGTGCCTCTGACAGTTCACTCTCTTCATTAAACACACCGTACGCTTTGCTTTTCGCGCTGTAGACCCGGTGCAGTTCAGCCATCATTTCCTCAACAATGGCGGTTTTTTCCAGTGGTGTGTCCCGCAGCACTACTTCCAGTGTCTGTTCGTCGCGTTTAATCAATTGATGCAACGCAATCTGAATGATATCCAGACTCATCTTTTACTCCTTCGGCCTCGTTTGCGCGTATTCAAACACCGTTGTAATCTGTGCGCAAGTCACAATCACAGGAGAATGTGACAAGACAGGATAATCAGCGGCGTGCATACTGAAAATGGCGTATTCCCTGCGTAACCGGATCCATAATTGAAATAATTTTCCGCAAAAAGCAGAAATACGGCCGCTCATCAGTTATGATATAGAGCTTTGTACAATCAGGATATCTACGTTTATGCCGCAATCATCCCGCTACAGTGATGAACACGTTGAAAAGTTACTGGCTGAGCTGGTCAGTGTGCTGGAAAAAAACCGGACACCGACCGACCTTTCTCTTATGGTGTTAGGAAATATGGTGACCAATCTCATCAATACCAGTGTAGCGCCGTCACAACGCGCTCATATTGCTGAATCCTTCGCCCGCGCCCTGCAATCTTCCGTCAGTGAAGATAAAGCGCACTGACCGCATTCCGGCTGACGACGAAATTCTATGGTAACGTATCGTCCGAAATACGGTGACAAAGTTTCCCAGATGATTAGCTGGGGACACTGGTTCACCCTGTTTAATATCCTGCTGAGTCTTGCACTCAGCAGCCGTTACCTGTTTATTTCTGACTGGCCGGACACGCTGATTGGCCGCATTTACGCCATCACCAGCTGGCTGGGACATTTCAGTTTCCTGGCATTCGCCCTCTATCTGCTGATTGTGTTCCCGCTCACCTTTGTGGTGATGTCACAACGGCTTCTGCGCTTTTTATCCGCTGCCCTCGGTACGGCCGGGCTGACACTGCTGCTGTTTGATATCGGCATCTATGAACAGTTCCGCCTGCATTTAAATCCGGTGGTGTGGGATTTAGTCGTGAACCCTGAACAGGGGGAAATGGCGCGGCGCTGGCAGTTTATCTTTATTGCGATCCCGGTTATCTTCCTGATCGAAATGCTGTTCGGCACCTGGAGCTGGCAAAAACTGCGCAGCCTGAACCGGCAAAAATTCGGTAAACCTGTTGCGGTGGTATTTATCACCGCCTTTATTACCTCTCATATTATGTATATCTGGGCGGATGCCAATTTCTACCGCCCGGTGACGATGCAGCGCTATAACCTGCCGGTCTCTTACCCGATGACCGCCCGCAAATTCCTGGAGCGTCACGGCCTGCTCGACAGCACCAGTTATGAGCAGCAACTGCTTCTGCACGGCGACCCGACCGCCCAGGGTGTTGAGTACCCGATCAACAAACTGACCTATGCAGACAATGGCAGCGGCTACAATTTGCTGCTTATCACCCTCACCTCACTGAGCCGGGAAGATATTGATAAGGCAATGCCGAACCTGAACCGGTTTGCAGAGGAAAGCACGCAATTCACACAGCACTACAGCAGTGAAATTAATCCGGAACGGGCACAGTTCGGGCTCTATTACGGCATCTCAGGTACCTATTATGACGGTATTCTCAACGGACGCATTCCGTCCGCACTGATGACGGCGCTGAGTGCACAGAATTATCAGTCAGGGTTCTTCTCCACAGAACACTTTGCCTCCCCGCTCTTCCGCTATGCCCTGCTGGCGGATTACAGCCTGCCGCCGCTGCGTGACGGACAGGACAATAACAGAACAGCTACCGCCTCTGCGGATGTGGCAGATCGCTGGTCACTCTGGCTGAAACAGACCCGCAAAGATCAGCCGTGGTTTGCACTAATTAACCTCAGCACACCATTACCGGATGATCATTCCGCCCCGGATATGACAGATATTGATAACACGCTGGGCACACTGATTCAGGATATCCGTGCGCGCGGTGAGTGGGATAAAACAGTGATTGTCATCACCGCCGGTGCTGGTCACAGCATGACCAAATTACAGGATAACTGGGTCACCGACGGCAAATTTAACCGCGACCAGTTACGCGTGCCGTTGATTATTCACTGGCCGGATACCCCGGCACAAACCATCAGCAAACTGACCGCACATCCGGATATTATGGCTACCCTGATGCAGAGACTGCTGCACGTCAGCAATCCGCCGGGAGAATACACTCAGGGTGATGATCTGTTCACTACCACGCGGCGTAAACCTCGGATATTCACCGGCGATAACAGCAATCTGGTCATTATCAAGCCGGATTCCGCATCACTGCTGACCGCTCAGGGTAAATACCAGCGCTTTGATGAGAATAATGAGAAGATCCGCAACGCCAAGCCGGATATGGCGGAATTACTCCAGGTTCTGACAGAGCAGAAACGCTTTATCGATACCCACTGAGCCCGGGATAAAAAAAGCGCAACTGATACAGTAGCGTCTTGCTTTAACCAAACAAAACAGTAGTATAGATAACATTCGGCATGTAGCGCAGCCTGGTAGCGCACCGTCATGGGGTGTCGGGGGTCGCAGGTTCAAATCCTGTCATGCCGACCAGTATTTATATAAGAAAACCAACCTCTTAGGGTTGGTTTTTTTGTGCCCGTCAAAATGCCGATGGTAAAATAATGGTAAAACTATGGCAAAACTACCGACAGAAATCCTGCATTCACTCAATACGTTTATTCGATGTTGAGCCATGTTTTAAACAGCCCGCACAGTTACGCACACTCTATATAAATCAACAAGTAAGCAGATTGTTTAAAATCACACACCCGCACATTCGTGCGCACTTGCGACAACTCTTTGCCCCACTGGTGCCCCAAAGATCAAAGTCAGTCTTGACAGCATTATTCTGCCCCGTTAATTTATACTGTATATATAACCAGTTAATTAAGAGGTAATCGCATGCTCCGTATTGAAGTTATTTTCAGCAGCAACCAAAAAGAGATGATGCCGCCTGGCACATTTGAGGCGTTGGAAAAGGAAATAGACCGAAAGCTACGGGCTCAGCATCCGGATATGAACGTCCGTATAGTATGGGGAACCAATGCGGTGATGTCAGTAACAGGCGGGAAAAATGATAAGGACAATAAAAAAATAAAAGAGATACTGCAGGAGATTTTTGAGGACGGCAGCTGGGTACCGGAAACGGCAGACGCTTCCGATGATGCAGAATATTTTGATAAATAACACTATTGCATTCAGATTTTATTACACATTTCAGAAAAGGAGATTATAATAAAAAAATTATCTATCTGCTCTCTATAACAATGACGAATACAAAAAACAGCGTGAACACCAACATAGGTCGTAAAATTAAAGATGCGCGAATATCTGCCGGAATGTCCGGGAATGACCTTGCCATAAAGATTGGTGTCTCACAGCAACAGGTATCGCGCTATGAATCCGGACAAACGCCAATGACCATAAACACGGTTATAATGATTGCTCATGTGCTTAATGTCTCTGTAAATGAATTACTGAGTGATTACCTTTCCTCAGAGTACAGTGACATCATGCTTTTAATGAGCAATCGTAATACAGAAAAATAGCCGCGCCGGACATCCACCAGCGCGACTTTGTTTTATTCCTCTGATTCTCCGGCCTGCTCCGCTGCTTCCTGCGCTTCACGCTCTGCCTGCTCACGCTCCATCTGCTCGGCCAGCTCCTGCTGCTTCACATTCCACACAGAGCCCTGCGGCATTTCGACACGAACATCGAGGCGGGTGGATTCCGGCAGATCACATGGTTCACCGTCCTGATAGAAGATGCGCTCACCTTCCGGGGTGACCTCTTTCAGCCGCCAGTTCTGGAAACGTTCCGGCAAATGCGCATGCTGACGGTGACAGGTTTCGATGATAATACTGCCATCTTTCTGTACGCGGTCATCGACATAAACCAGCTCAAGGCCGTTATTGTCTTTCGGTACGGAAATTCCACCGTTTACACCCCATGCGCCATCTGAGTTATAACCGAGAATGCCGGTAATGTGATATTGGCCGGTGCCGGTACGGCGGACTTCCGCGCCTTCGGATTCGTCGTTGGTTTCATAATGGCCATCAGGGTAAATCTGAACGATTGGCGACGATTTTTTATAATATCCACTGCCGTCTACGATATACATATTGGATGTCAGGGCAACGACATCCTCTATCGCCCCGCCATTGTTACGTCTGATAGCGAGATAACTCCCTCCGCCATAGTTCGGAATAATCAGATGATGCGAAATATTATTGGAATACCGTGTAACCAGTGCGGTACCAAATCCCACAACAGTCCGGGGAATATTTGAGGAGGAATTTCCGTACCAGTACTGACCGGTTGGCGTGACGAAACTATTAAAATCTGTAATTCCTTTACCACCCGCCTCAGAACCGATACCAAAACCTGTACTGTATTTCACATATGTCTGCGTGGCCAGCGCACCTGAGTCATACGGTATAGTAATAACGTGCTGGTTTTCTCCTGATGCATTTCTGTATGCAAACGTCAGCATCGATACACTACCGGCATGCGGATTGGTTTCTATCAGTACATATCGGCCATCACCTTTTACCAGATTAATGCCGGTGTAATCCCCCGGACTTTTTACTTCTAATTCCCGGAAATGGGCTTTTGCATTCCCGTCTACCTTCCAGTTCTGATGTGGACCGAGGTTTCCGCCGATATCCCCGTTATCATTAACATAAATCCCTCTCGTTTTGGCCGGTGACTGAATCTGTGTCAGCTCCCCGCTTGTCAGGAGCATATTGTTAACCCATTCCCTTGAAGCCAGCCCTTTTACATCCTCCAGTGTCACCTTCTGGCCGTTCGGCAGTTCAATTTCCACCTGGCCGGTGTCTGTCATCCACTGCTGCATTGCCCGGAGAAAGTAAACGATATAGCCCTGATTGGCTGACATGGTGCGGGCTGCATCTGAAATTGTGTCCGGTACCGTGGTGGCGATTGAATATTTCGCGCCGCTGAGCGTCACCGGGGCATTGAATGACAACACCAGTTCGGTATCACTGTTTACCGCGCGGATCATCATGCTGACCGGTGCTGTGCCGTTCTCGATGCTGATAAGCTGGCCGGGTGCCACACCGTGAATGTTGTTTTTCCACTGTGTACCGGTGCCGATCACAATCGGTGAACCGGCTTTAATGGCTATGGTGCCGTCGGTGTAAATCATGGGGTTTCCTTAAATTTCAGACGAAAAAAACCGCCGGAGCGGTTGTTGGAGGAGATTATTTATTTTGATTTTAGTATTTGCGGATCGAAGTCAGCGACGGTAACGGCGATAATCAGTCCTCTGTACTCTTGCCTTTAACACATGTAATTTTGTCAAACGCATCCATGCGGATCCAGCCATGCAAACCCAGAACAGGATCACCTGTACTGAAAAACCGTTTACTGTCCGGCGCATATTTTGTCAGCTTAGCTGAGTAATGCCGGTTATCCAGCCCCTCAAACATATGCCCGGTGCAATCCACTGGTTTGGTGTATACGTTATGGCTGCAGGCTGTCAGCGTGGTTATTGCAGCTAATGTGATTAATTTTGATATATTCATTCTTATATCCCCGTTGTATCTATTATCATTATATATAGCGGTATATCACATGATTCAAAAGATTGTGATGCATGCGGTCTGGAATACGTATCAACCAACAGACGTACTTCCAGTTTAGAACCGTTCATTCGCCAGAAATAAGACTCGAATTCCATATATTCATCATAATTTGTTCTTTTCTGAGCACCACCGCCAAATACAACTGCACAGTTATTACCATTATTAGGCATTGTCATAGACCACATTGTATCAGGCCATAGTTTAAGCCGCTGAACATGCAGTATATTTGCAACGCCCCAGTTAGTATTATATACCACCTGATTGGTTACCGGGTTTATCACAACTATTCCCGTTCTTTGATTACGCACCTTAACAGGAGCGTTGCCAAACTCCCAGATTTCTATATTTCCGCCGGGACCGTCGCGGAAAGGCATCGAGACAAAAGCATTGTTATTCGTATTGTCAAACGCCTGACCGCCTATTCTGACCCAGAATGATGCTCTGGCTGCGATCATTTGTGTTTTCGGATGAACTCTGGCAGGAAAATAAACCTCTTTAATGGTTCCCTGTCCTGCATCCTGCACTTTCGGACAATGAAACGACTGTTTTCTGATTAGCCCTAACGCTATATTAGTGCCGTCAATTTGCATCCGGCCGGTGTCACCAAAACATATAAAACCGTGTTTCATGATTTTACACCATATAATATACGCATATAAGTTTCCCTGGCTCTCTGTTCGTCGTTTCGCCTTAAATTACCCTCAAAAATAATAACGCCATTTTCAACCCGGCAATCGCACCAGCCGTTATGATTGAACCAAAAGCTCGGATTAACCCAGACAAAAATCTCCCCCATAGGGAGCAGGTTCCGGTGATCCCAGCTGTATTTAAACTGACCGACCGGTGCAGGATTAATATCATGCCAGCCGACGAACCGACCGAGTCTTTTACCGGAATCTAATATTTTATTACCGCGATCATCATATACAATAATCCCGTGAGCCATATTAATACCCCGATATATCACCAATAATGACCGTCAGCCGGTTATTGTCATATACTTTAATACCGCCCGCTGTAATACCGGTACCGTTTGTTGTTGTTCCGTCAAAGAACTCAAATTTATTAGCCTTTGCATCCAGAATAAAACCCTGTTTACCCGGCACATAGTTCTCCGACTGCATTTTGTCAGTGACAACCACACTGTTGAGCCATGCCTGATTAATGAACGCCTCACGCATAAAGACCTGTCCGTCCTTCATGTACATGAACATGTCCATCGATTTTTTCACCGGATTATAAAACGCAAACTGCTGAGCGTTAAAACCGATAAGGGTGTTCACCTGACCACCTTTCAGCTCAGCCCCGATCACCATACCGGCGGAATAATCCTCACCGTTATAACGGATCCGGACTTTCATATCGTGGACCACGGATGCCTGACCGGATGCCATATCCCACTGCGCGCGGATGGAGTTCTGCGCCAGCGCCAGTC
Organism: Morganella sp. HSTU-ASny43; assembly: GCF_022819185.1. Taxonomy (NCBI): domain Bacteria; kingdom Pseudomonadati; phylum Pseudomonadota; class Gammaproteobacteria; order Enterobacterales; family Morganellaceae; genus Morganella; species Morganella sp. HSTU-ASny43. Next base: position 2,783 of record NZ_WSPG01000020.1, on the reverse strand, counting down.
CGTCTTCTGCTTTAACCTGTACCGCGTCCAGTTTCTCTGCAAGTGCCTTCGTTTCCGTGACTGTGTAGTTGCGGACTTCGATAATTTCTGCTTTCATCGCGCCGTTTTCGCGCTGCCAGTAGCCCCACTGGCCGTATGCGTTGTTGGCGTTGTTGATGATGGCTTCGAAGTTGTCATCCGCCTGCGACTGCAGATCTTTGATGATTTGGGAATCACCCAGCCCGGCGGCCACTTCATCAATAATGGTTGATGCATCGAACTCGGCCACACCGCGCACAAACTCAGTCCAGGGGGACTGATTGCCGGTTTTATCTACCAGGCGGGCGCGGAAATAAAACGCGGTACCGGCGGCCAGACCGGCCAGTTCGTGAGATCGGGATGGGTACGGCACATCGGCCAGCAGCAACAGATTCTGGCCATCGTTGGTTTTGCTGTACTGAATTTCGGTTTTCAGGGTGTCTTCCGTAAATTTCCCGAACTCCCAGTTCAGTTTGATCCCGAATACCAGTGTGGATGCCCGGAAGTTCAGCGGCATCGGCGGATCACCCACTTTCCCGGTCAGCCTGGTCTCCTCTGAATATCCCCAGCCGCTGGAGATTTCCGCTGCATTAATCGCCCTGACCCGCACCAGATAGCGGCCTGAATAGACCCCGGGCATGTCAAACGAGGTGGTGGCATTGCGCGGCACATTGATCCAGTTGCCATCATCACGCCGCCACTGCGCCTCGTAGGCAATCGCGTTCTCCGCCGGTGACCAGGTAACCTGCATAGTTTCAATGCTGATCCCCTGATTCACCACAGAGTAAGAACTGATAGTGATATCTTTCGGCGGGAACTGGTTTCCGGGCGGAATAACACTGATTGGCCGTTCATCGAGTACCGCGCCGGTATCTATCCGGTCGTATTTATCCGGGTCATGCATGGCCGCCGATATCGTGAACGTGCCGTCATCATTTTCAGTCACGCTCACCACCCGGTACTGCTGGGCGTACAGCTCATCTGATTCCGTTACCCAGACACATTCCGGTTCCGGCGTTTCGCTGTATTCCGTGGTAACAGTGATCACGTTATCTGTGACCATCTGAATGGTACGGGCCTGTGATTTGCCGGACGGCAGATTCAGCATCAGCCTGTCACCAGGCGCGGCATCCGGTTTGCGGTCGAGTGTGATACTCCGGCCATTCACCGCACTGACGCGGCCGCCGGTGACTTTCCCGGACAGATTTTCATCCGCCACCGCAATGATGTACCCCGGCTGCGGGATATTACCGTCCAGCCCCACACCGAATGTCACTACCCGGTCTTTGTTATTAGTGAGGATTCCCCAGCGGCCTTTGCGGTTGGCCTCTGACTGGCGGGTGCAGCCAATCGCCGTCATTTCCAGCTGGTTGAAGCCGAACCGGTAAACCAGTTCATTTTCAAACACCGGCTCCATCGCATCGGCATAACCGTTCAGCGGATCTGAGTACGACACCAGTGCGGAGGAATAACGGGCCTTACTGCTGCTGCCGGAATAGGTGAAACGCCCGTCCAGCACGTTGGCTTTGGTATAGCTGTAATCAATATCCCGCGGCATATCCGCCAGGGTGATAATCTGATTTCCGCCCCAGTAGGTCATACCCCGGAAGATGGCCGCAAAATCCCGCAGCACGGTATAGGCTTCATTGCGATCCTGCACATACACATCACAGATATAGCGCGGCTCAGTGCCGCTGCCACCTTTGCCGTCCGGTACCGGCTGGTCACAATACTGCGCAACGCGGTACAATTCCCATTTATCGATATTCTGAATTTTGATACGGTCACCGAGGCCGAAACGATCGGAAATCACGATATCGTAAAAGACCCAGGCCGGGTTATTGGTCCATGCCCATTTAAACGAACCGTCCCAGGTACCGGAATACGTCCGGTGCTCCGGGTCATAGTTTGACGGTACACGGATGATCCGCATCTTCGGCTCGCAGGTGACCTGCGGGATGGAGCCGTTAAACTGTTTTGAGTCAAACTCGATATACAGCAGCGCGGTATGCGGATACCTCAGTTTGGCATCAATCACCTCGGTGTAACTCTGCAGCACCAGGGTGTCACCAATTTTGGCACTGTTGGCATCTGCCGTGATTTTCCGCACCCGCAGTGTCCAGGATGTGGCCGACTGCGGCAGATCAATACGATGGGTGCGCTCATAACCCGAGGTGGTCTTGCCTTTTGCGCGGCCATCAACAACGGTTTTCCAGCTGCCGCCGTCAGTCTGCAAATCAACGGCGTATTTCACCTCATTCCCGACCATGTCCCCGTTATCCTCCTGGCGGAACAGGGACGGCCATTTCAGGCGGACGCGGACCGCAGATAACTGCGGGTTAGTAAACGCATGCGCCCACGGTGTGCTGCTCTGCACCGTGGTACCAACGGTGATTTCATTTTCTGCCGCCGGCATCCCCTGAATATAGGTTTGCGCCTGGGTGCCGGGACGGTATTCCCACACCACGCCGGGGAAGTTTTCCGACCCGTCAGCATTCAGCAGCGGGGTACCATCCAGAAAGATATTCTTCCCGGTCAGCTCACCGGCAAATTCACCTTCCCCGAGGGCGATCAGCAATTTAGCTTTGGCTACGGACTGTAAGTCGTCCGGCTGTTCGACGGGCGTACGCGGGCTGCCACCGCCACCTTTGCGGCCTGTGATTTGTGTCATTCTGGATTTCCTGCTGGATAACTGAAGGGAAAGTTACTGCTGATCTTCGACGTAAATTCCGGCTGAGATAACCGCGCCGCCGATGCGGCGCTTA